>JANOQP010000449.1:0-10616 GCA_031414895.1 Saprospirales bacterium | reverse complement strand
GCAAATAGCCTTTTTCCTCAAACATCCGGGCGATGGTCGAGGTCTCTGAATAGTTGAGTTTGCAGCCGAGTGTGTGGAATGCTACTGTGCGCGGGGTCATCTTGTCTGAACGGTGATTTTTTTGATTTTGAAACTATCTGGACAATTTTAAATTGGGAAAATTTCCAATGCTAAACAGTTGCAAAATTCAGCTAAAAGGATGTTTTGATTATACCCGTTATCTCACCAAAGTCACGTCCCCCTTGTACAACACCTTCTTCCCATCGATAAACCGGATTGTCGCCCAATAAACGAACACGCCGGGGTCGAGTTTGTTGCCGCGAACGACCGCGCCCCAACCGATCGCCGGGTCGTTTGGCTGGAAATTGAACTGCGACCAGACCTTGTCGCCCCATCGGTCGAACACCTCAAATGCCTCAATTTCAATCACTTGCGACAGGTCGGCGAAGATGACGAGGCCGTCATTTGCGCCGTCGTTGTTCCACGGCGAGATGACGTTCGGGATGAAAACATGGCGCGTTTTGTCCACACGAAGCCAGGTCGTGGCCGTCGCCGTGCAGCCCGCGTCGGAAATGACGGTGATTTTATAGCGTGTGCTTTCGAGCGGTTTGGCCGTCGGGTGCAGCAAATCCGGGAGGGTGAACGATTTGAACCGCAAATAATCGAGCGGCGACCAAAGCACCGTGTCCACCAAACCGATCGGGAACGCGCCGAGGTCGGCATCGAGGACGAGCGAATCGCCCAGTTCGAGCTTGATCTCCGGCAAGATCGTGACCGTTGGCGGCAGCGGCGCCGGCACGTCGAGCGGTTGGGTGAACGTGCAGCCGTTCACATCCTGCACAATGAGCGTGTATTGCCCCGGATCGATGCCGTTGAACTCATTTTCGGAGAAAAAACTCGCCCCGCCGTTTATCGAAAAAAGGTACGGTTCGATGCCGCCCGCGATGGTCGCGAACACGATTTTGCCGACATCGCCATCGCATCGCGGCAGCGTCAGGTCGATCGTGATGCCCGTCGGCTTATCGGTTTCCTCGGTCACGGTCACGTTGTCGGTGGCCGTGCAACCGTTGTCGGTGCGGGTGACGAGGAGCGAATAAATGCCCGGCGCATCGACCTGCGGCGCGAGCGTGGCCGAACCGGAAATGATCGAGCCGCCCGCCGTTGTCCAATTTGTGGTGACCTGCACGGGCGTGGCCGAGCCGTTCAAAGGCCCTTTTGTCACCGAACAGGTCAGTTCAAAACCGGTCCCGGCATCTGCCGTCGGCGGCGCGATATTTTCCAAAACCGTGGCCGTCGCGATGGCTGTGCAACCGTTGGAAGTATTGGTAATCAACAAGTTATAAACGCCCGGCTCGTTCGCCGTCGGTTTCAAGGTGGTTTGGCCGATGGTGAAATTGCCACCGACCGTCGTCCAATTTAAGGTGAAAGGTGCGCCCGACGACGACCCGCTCCCGTCGATGACCACCTCTTTTTTGATGCACGTCAAAACCTCCGGCTGCGCAATCGCCGCGATCGGGAAGGTCGCATCGGGCAGTGCCGCAACCGCGTCGGAGGCCGTACAGCCGTTCACCGAATTGGTCACGACAAGCGTGTAGGTCCCCGGTTCGTCGATGATCGGGTCGATCACGGTCGGGCTTCCGACAATGTTGCCGCCGTTCGTCGCCGTCCATTGATAACTGAAATTCGCGCCCGCGCTCGACCCCGTTCCGTTGAGCGATTCGGTCGGCGTGGTGCATGTCAGCGTGATGTCCGTCCCGGCGACGGCGGTCGGCGGCTGCACGTCCTCGATGACGGTCACGTTGGCGGTGATCGAGCATCCGGTGGCTGAATTATTGACCAAAAGTTGGTAATCGCCCGGCTTGTTCACCGTCGCGACGAGGCCGTTTTTCGTCAAAAAATTGCCGTTCGTTGTCGTCCAAACATAGGTGATGGTAGCGCCCGTCGTCGTGCCTTGCGTGGCGTTCAAAGTCGCCTCTTTTACCGTGCAATTGAGCACAACCGGCTGCGCAATAATCGCCGTCGGCAGGTTCACATCGGCCAAAACCTCGACCGAATCGACCGCCGTGCAACCGTTCAACTCGTTGGTGATCAACACATTGTACCATCCCGGCGTGCTGATGGTCGGCATCGCGGTCATGCCGCCGGAAAGGATGGAACCGGTCGCGGTCGACCATTCAAAACTGATCTGCGGCGAACCGCTGCCCGTTGCCGAGAGCGGCAAAGAGGTGATCGAGCAGGTCAATGTTTGGCCCGCGCCCGCGTCGCCCGTCGGCGGCACGATGTCCGCCAAAACTTCGACCGTCGAAAACGAGGTGCAGACCGAGACCGTGTTCGTCACCGCGAGTTGATAAGTGCCGGGCGCGCCAATTTGTGGGGCCAATGTCATATCGCCGCCCAAAATTTCGCCGTCCATACTTGTCCATAAATAGGTGAATTCCGGCCCGGCCGAACTGCCCGCGCCGTCCAAGATCGCGTCCAAAATTGAACATGTCAAAACGGTCGGCAGCGCGATGGCCACGATCGGAAGGTCGTTCGCGGCGGTTATTTCCACAAAATCCGTCGCCGTGCAACCGTTGTTTTGGTCGGTCACGACCAAAATATAGGTCCCGGCAGATTTTACCGAAGGTTTCAAAATGGTCGTCGGCGAGGTGAAAGTGCCGCCCACCGTCGTCCAATCGTAGGTAAAACCTGCGCCGGTCGAGGCGGTCGCTTTGAGTTCATATTCCGGGCTTTGGCAATTGAGTTGCGTCCCAGGCCCGGCATTTGCGAGCGGTTTTGTGGTGTCCTGCGCGATCGTGACTAGGTCCTCGGCAGTGCAGCCGTTGGCCGTATTGGTCACGACGATGGTATAATCACCGGGCTGGTTGACCTCGGCCTTCGCCAATTTTTGGCCGGACAAAATGTTCCCGCCCACTGTCGTCCATTGATAAATAAAGTTCGCGCCAGCCGACGAATTTGCCCCGCCGATGGTCTGCACCAGTTCGATGCAATCCAAAATATACGGCGACCCGGCATCCGCGACCGGCGGCAAAACGTCCTGCAAAACCGTCACCGTCGTCTCGTCAAAACAGCCATTTACGGTGTTTGTGAGGTTCAAAATGTACGCGCCCGGCGTGTTCACCGTCGGTGAAAGCGTCGTTTCGCCGGAGACAAAAGCCCCGGCTGCGGGCGGTGTCCATGTGATCAAAACATCGGGGCTGTTGGTCGAGGCCGAGCCGTTGAGGAGCGCGGTCGGCGAGTCGCAATCGATGATGGTCGGCACGGCGATGACCGCGTTCGGCGCGTTCACGTCCTTTTGCACAACCACGTCATCGGAGGCGGTGCAGCCGTTCAACGTATTGGTAATCAGCAGTTTATACGTCCCGGCTTTTGAAACTATTGGGTTGAGGCCCGTTTCTCCGGACTCGATTTGCCCCGTCGTGGTCGTCCACAAATAGGTGTATTCCGAGCCGTTCGAGCTGCTCGAGCCGTCCAAAAGGAGCGCGGGCGCAAGGCAATCGATGGTCGCCGTCGGCCCCGCATCGGCGGTCGGGGCGGCCACGTCCTCGGAGACATTGACGGTAAAAGTGGCTTCGCAATCGTTGGCCAAGTTCGTCACTTTCAAAATATAGGCCCCGGTTTTCGTCACGATGGGTTGGAGGGTCGCCGCGCCGGATTTGATGGTGCCGTCGGCGGTCGTCCAGAGATATTCGAGCGTCGCCCCGGTCGTCGAGCCGGTGCCGTCGAGCGGGATTTCGAGGACCTTGCAGGTCAAAAGCGCGGGGATCGCGGCCACGGCGGTCGGCAAATTTGCGTCCTGCGTGACGGCGGTTTGGGCGGACGAGGTGCAGCCATTTTGGGTGTTCGTGATCTCCAAAATATAGTCGCCCGCGGCGGTCACGAGCGGCGACGGGCCGTTGTTCCCTGTGGAAATAGAGCCGCCGTTCGTGGCCGTCCAATTGTAGTTGAAGTTCGCCCCGGTCGAGCTGCCCGCGCTCGAAAGCGTGAGCGAGGTTTGCTGGCAAGTGAGCTCGCCGCCGGGCGCGAGGGCCACCGTCGGGAGGGTGATATTTTGTGAAACGATCACCGTCGCTGTCGCCGAACATTGGTTTAAACTATTGAAAACCAACAAGTTGTACGTCCCCGGCTGATCGACGAGCGGGTTTGTGCCATTCGTCGGCGAGGCAAAATTGCCGCCCGTCGTCGTCCAAACATAGGTCAAATCCGGGTCGGTCGGCGGGATTGCGTAGCCGATTTCGAGCGTGTCGAAGAGACAGGTCAGGGTTTCGGGCAGGCCCGCATCGGCTGGCGGGAGCGCCGTGTTTTGGTCGATGACGACGGTCGCGGTCGCGGTGCAATTGGAGGTCAAATTGGTGATCGTCAAAATATAGCTGCCCGGCTGGTTGACCGTCGGCGAGAGCGTGTTTTGCCCTGTGGTGAAATTGCCGCCGATCGTCGTCCATCCAAACGTAAAATTGCCGCCCGTCGAACTGCCCGAACCGTCGATGGTAAGGCTCGAAATCGCGCAATTGAGGTTGCCCGGCGGCTGTGCGGTGGCGATCGGCACGGAATTATCTTGGGCCACGACCACATCGGCGGCGGCGGTGCAGCCGTTTGCGGTGTTCGTCACGACGAGCGTGTAAGTGCCGGCCTCGTTCACGACGGGGCTCAAAGTGGTCTCGCCGGAGACGAAATTGCCGTCCACCGTTTCCCATAAATAGGTGAACGCCGCGCCGCTCGAACTGCCCGCGCCGCTCAAACTGACCGTCGGTTGCGAACACGAAATCAGCCCGCCGCCCGCGCCGACCGCCGTCGGGAGCGTCGTGTTTGCCGCGACCGTCGCGACATCGGTGGACGTGCAGCCGTTCAAATTATTGGTGACCAAAAGCGTAAAAGTGCCGGGCGCGTTGATCACGGGCATTAAACCCGTCGAGCCGCTGGCGATGCCGCCGCCGCCGGAGGCCGTCCATAAATAGGTAATCGAAGTGCCCGTCGCCGAACCGGTCCCGTTGAGCAAAACCTGTTGGTTGGTGCAGGAAATCGTCGAATTTGGCCCCGCCTCGACCGCTGGCGCGATGATATTGGAGGTGACAACGACCTCATCTTCGGCCATGCAGCCGTTCAAATTATTGAAAACAAAAAGGGTGTAGGTCCCCGCGGCCTCCGCATTTGCCGTCGGCTGGTCGGTCGGGCTGCCGAAAGAGCCGTTCTGCGTGTCCCAAACATAGGTAAAATCCGGCCCCATCGAGCTGGCCCCGCCAATGTTCACGACCGGGTCGGGGCAGGTCAATTGGCCGTTCGGCCCAGCGTCGGCGATGGGTGGCGTGTCGTTCAAAATGACGGTGATCGAGGCCACATCGGTGCAGCCGTTTTCGGTGTCCGTTATTTTCAAAGTATAAACCCCGGCATGGTCGACGGTCGGGTTTTGGGTGTCCTGTCCATCGACAAAATGGCCGGGCGCGACGGTCGTCCAGGTGAAATTTGAATTCCCAAAAGTGATGGAGCCGGTCGCGTCGAGCTGGACGGTGAAATTGAAACAGTTCAGTTCATCGGGCGGGTAAATGACCGCCGTTGGTTGCTGCGTGTTTTCCTCGACAAAAACGTCGGTCGTCGCGGTGCAGCCGTTTTGGGTGTTCGTGATCAACAAAAAATACGCGCCGCCGCCGTTCACGATGGGCGAAAGCGAGGTCTGCCCGCTCACGAAACTGCCGCCGACGGTCGTCCATTGATAGGTAAAATTTGGGCCGACCGAGCTGCCCGCGCCGCTGATCGAGACTGTCGTCGTGATGCAATCGATCTGGCCGTTCACGTCGGCGACGGCGGTCGGGAGCGTCGTGTTGCCCGAAACCTGTACCTCGTCGGTCGCCGTGCAGCCGTTCACATTATTGGTGACCAAAATTTGATAGGTGCCGGGCGAGCCTGCCGCCGAGTTGATCTGGTCGGTCGGGCCGACGATATCGCCGTTCGAGGTCGTCCATTCATAGGAAATATTCGCGCCCGTCGAACTGCCCGTTCCGGAAAGCACGATCGACGGGTTGTTGCAATTGACCTGCCCGTTGGCCGTCGCATTGGCGACCGGGAGGGTGACGTTTTTGGTCACGGTGACGGTTTCCGTGTCGGTGCAACCGTTGTCCGAATTGGTGATTGTCAGCGTGTAAGTCCCTGGTTGGTCGATGATCGGGGTGAGGGTGTTTTGCCCGGAAACGAAATTGCCGGGCGGCGTGGTCGACCATGAAAAACTCGCGCCGCTATTGTAAAACGAACCGCTCGCGTCGAGCGTGAGCGTTGAATTTATGCAGTTCAATTGCTCTGGCGGTGCGATGATCGCGACGGGCGGCGTCGTGTTTTGATCGACAAAAACGGAAATGTCCGCCGTGCAGCCGTTTGTCGAATTGGTCACGACGAGCGTGTAGGTGCCGCCCAAATTGACCACCGGGTTGAGCGTCGTCGAGCCGCTGACGATGCCGGGGCCTGTCCATAAATAGTTGAAGGTTGGGCCGTTGGACGACCCATTTCCCGAAACGGTGATCGTCGAGGTGATGCAATCAATTTGCCCTGCGGCAACGGCGACGGCGACCGGGAAATCTTGGCTGCCCGTCACGGTGACGGAGGCTTGCGCGGTGCAACCGTTCGTGTTGTTCGTCACCGTGATGGTATAGGTGCCGGGCAGCCCGGCCAACGAGTTGATGGTGTTCGTCGGGCCGTCGATCTGGCCGTTGTTCGTCCCCCATTCGTATGAAATGTTCGCGCCCGTCGATGAGCCGGTGCCGATCAGCGGGACGCTCGGCGTGGTGCAACTGACCTGCCCGGAGGTCGCGGCGGCAGCGACGGGCGGGGTCAAATTTTGGACGACCGTCATGTTCGCCGTCGACGTGCAGCCGTTCGGGTTGGTGATGGAAACGGCATACGTTCCGGGCATATTGACATCAATTTGCGGCGTCCCCTGCCCGCTGACGATGCCCGTGCCGCCCGCCGGGACGGTGACCCAATTGTAGGTCGCACCCGGTTGGACGTTCGTGGAACCACTCGCGTCGAGCGTGACGGTCGAGTTTGTGCAATTGATTTGCAGCGGCGGGATGATCGACGCGACGGGCGGCTGGTTGTCGGCGGTCACGTTGGTCGAGGCGGTCGCGGTGCAGCCGTTGGAGGTGTCGGTAACGGTAATTGTGTACGTTCCGGCGGCATTTACCGTCGGCATGAGGGTCATTCCGCCTGCGGTAATGTTGCCGCCGCCGGTCGCCGACCAGTTATAAGTGAAGGTCGCGCCCGTCGAACTGCCCGTGCCGTCCACATTTATCGAAGTGGTCGTGCAGGTTATTTCGCCCGTCGAATTGGCCACAGCTGTCGGCAAATCGAGGTTGCCCGGCACGGTGACGGAGGCCGCGGCAGTGCAGCCGTTCGTGCCGTTCGTCACCAAAATGGTATAGGTCCCCGGCAGCCCGGCCATCGAGTTTATGGTATTGGTCGCCCCGGTTATTTGGCCGTCGCCCGTGCTCCAAACATAGGTAATGTTCGCGCCCGTCGCCGAACCGGTGCCGAGCAAAGTGGCCGTCGGGGTCGTGCAATTGACCACCCCGCCCGTCGCCGCGACTGCTGCCGGGGGCGTAAAATCACCGCCGATGGTGACCATGGCCGTTGCCGTGCAATTGTTCGCATCGGTCACCGTGACGGTAAAATCGCCCGGCACGACCCCCGTTAGGACATTGGTCGTTTGGCCGTTCGACCAAACAAAATTGAGCGCGGGAGTGCCGCCCGATCCGCTCGCAGTGGCCGAGCCGCCGGATGGGTTCGTGCAATTTGCGCCCGTCGGCGGCGCAATGGTGGCCGTCAAAACGGGCGGAGCGGTGATGGTAAAAGTTTGCGCCGCCGTGCAGCCGTCCGCCGAGGTTGCGGTCACGGCATAAGTACCGGGCGCGAGGTTCATCGGGTTGTTGGTCGTTCCCGCGGAAATTGGGTTCCAGACATAGGTGAACGGCGGGTTGCCATTGACCGGGTTCACGATGATCGAGCCGGTGTTCACGCCGCCGCAGAGGCCGTTTGTCGGCTGCCCGGTGATGCTCGCCGGGACGTGCTGGATCGCAAAAGTACCGGTCGCCGCGCCGGGGCAGCCGCCCGCGCCCGTCACGTTGCTGATCGAGACAGTATTGGTGGCCGTGACGACGAGGTTGTACGGGTTCGTGTTGATGTTGTTGATGGTGATATTTGCCCCGCCGTCGATGGAATAGGTAAGGCTAAAAGGGGCAGTCCCGGTAAAGGTCACGGGGATGGTCACCGAGACCGGGCCGCTCACACAGACCTGCGTCCCGCCCGCGATCATGGCCGTCGGCGGGGTCGCGATGGTGACGGTTTTGCAAATTTGCGCACCGTCGTAACAGGAATTGACGGGCCGCACACAGATCGTAACCGGGCCGGGCGTGGTGCCAAATTTGATGTTCGCGCACCGCCCCGCATTTCCCGTCAGGGTAATTGGGCCGGGGCCGGGGATGCCGTTGATGCTCGCATTGGCGGGAATTACCCAATCGTACGCGCTCGTCGCGGCATTTATTGGGATGCAATATTGGACCGTCGCGCCTGGGCAGACCACATCAGGGCCCGTCCATGCGCCCGGTGCGCCCGGTTGCGGCGCGGTCACGGCGGCGGGCGGGTTCACGGCGACGGTGAAATTGCAGCCGTCGCCCGCGTAGCCGTCGATGACCATGAAATAGTTTTGGCCGATGACCATGTTGTTCACCGTGATGCTCTGGGTCTGCGTCCCGCAATTGTTGCAGCCGACATCACAGCCGATATTGTTCGAGCCGCAGGCCGGATAGAGCGCGATCTGGATCCCGTCGCCATTCGTGCAACCGCTCGGTGTGGCCGAAAAAGTGGCCGACGTCGCCCCGGCGATGAAACCGAACCATTGGTCGTTCTCGATCGTGCCGCAAAAATTGGGCACCATCGAGGGCGTTTGACCGATGGTCGTCCCGGCATATCCGTTGATAAAATTGCAATAAATACAGGCCGATGCACAGCTTGGCGCGGGCGGCGCGTCGGGCGGGTTGCAGGCAGGCGTTTGCGCATGGATTTGGAGGCCAATGACCAACAAGGTCATGCAGGAGAGTAGGCGTGGCAGCATAGTAATTGTGTGTCAGGTATTAGATGGAAACAAGTTTTCCGGCTTTGGGAAATCGGGCGGGAACTTGGGTGGTTTTTCCGAGACAATGTTACTTGATGTTTGGTGTTTTTCCCTTCTTTCTTTCAAAAAAAAGACCGTTTCAACTTTTTTTCAAAAATAAAATATGGGCGGCCCAATGATTCGGGTTGCGCGGGGCGAAAGTGAAAATGGAATGTTGTTGAACCTATCTGAACTTCGGGTTCGACACAAATTTTTCGTCCGTCAAACTTTTTAGGAAGGACACAACATCTGCCTGTTCCGCTGCCGAGAGGCCGAGCGGGCGCACCAAATTGCTCCTGTGCGGGTGCGGTTTCCCGCCCGAATTGTAATGCTCGACCACCGCTTCGAGCGAGGCGAGCGAACCGTCGTGCATGAACGGTGCCGTCAATCCAACGTTGCGCAAAGTCGGCACTTTGAACCGTGCGAGATCTGTCGAATCCTCGGTCAACCGGAACCGGCCCACGTCGGGGTAATTTTCGTAAAGGCCGTTGTTCTCGAATGCGTAATTGGTGAAATTAAAGCCCGCGTGGCAGGTTGAGCAATTGGTTTTTTCGGCAAAAAACAAATCCTTGCCGCGCTTTTCGGATTGCGAGAGGGCATTTGTTTTGCCCGAAAAAACAAATTCGTCATATCGGCTCTGCCCCGAAACGAACGTCCGCTCGAAACACGCGATCGCCCGCGTGATGCAAAAGGCATCGGGCGGGCGGCCATAAGATTCGGCACATTGGCGCACAAAACTGGTGTCCTTTTTCAGCCTTTCGGCAATCAAAACGATGTTGAAATTGAACTCGTTGTGCTCCTGGATCGGCACCAAAACCTGCATTTCGAGCGTCGCCACCCCACCCTCGCGGGTGAAATAGGGCTGATAGGCCACGTTGGCCAGCGACGGCGAATTGCGGATGCCCGCCGCCCCGGGCGAAAACCGGACGGAATCGCTGAACGCATGGCCCGCGTCGTGGCAGCTCGCGCATGAAACCGTGCTGTAGAGCGACATCACCGGGTCGTAAAAAAGCCGTTTGCCGAGCGCGAAACGGGCGGCTGTCAGTTCATTTCCAACGGGAAAAACGGGGTTGGGGAAACCGGGCGGCACGAAAAGGAGCGGCTCCGGGCCGGGCAAATTGGGCGGTTTGTCCTTTTGGCAGGACACCAAAATGGTCAAAAAAATGGTGAAAATTGCCCAGTTTTTCATAAAATCAGGTCAAAAAAATCACGCCGCGTCCGGGTCGATGCCCGTTTCCAAAAGATAGGCGGCGAGGTTGAAAACAATCCCGTCCAAAATCTCAAAATCGTTCGTCCAGTCATTTATCGACCAAGTTGGGCCATCGGCGACCAGCACTTTTTTGCTTTTCGTAAAGATCCAGATGACCTTTTTTGTGCCGTATTGGAGCAGTTTTTCGGTCTTCAACATCACGAATTCCTCGATGTTCGCGGCCTGTGTGTTGTTGAGCTCAACATCCAGGTCCACCTCGACGACCACTTTTGG
>JANOQP010000448.1:0-2713 GCA_031414895.1 Saprospirales bacterium | reverse complement strand
GGTTAGCAAGCAACACGGATTGGACGGATTGTTAACTTATTTACACAGATTTGCTTTTAGTATTTTACAACCAAAATTCGTGCACAGCCGTGACGAATCGGTCCAATCCGTGTTGCTTGCTGACCAGGTACTTTGAATTTGAGCTTAAAAAATGAGGTCGAGCACCAAACATCCCCCAAACACGAGGCTCGCCACCCCGTTCGTGGTCATGAAAGCGAGGTTCACGCGGCTCAAATCGTCCGGTTTCACGAGGCGGTGCTGCCAAACGAGCATCCCCAAAAAGATGGCCGTGCCGAGCCAATAAAGCCAGCCGAGTTGGCCGGGCATTTCGTTTTTCAACAAAAAACCCGCTGCCAAGATCATCGCCGCCGAGATAAAATGGAGTATTTCGGACACGCGCAGGGCCCGTTTTTTGCCCAAAAAAGCGGGGATCGAGTGCAGGTTTTGGCTTTTGTCAAAATTTTCATCCTGCAAGGCGTATATAATGTCGAACCCCGCGACCCATGTCAAAACGGCCAGCCCGTAAAAAATTGGCACCCAATCGAACCGCCCCGCGACGGCCAAAAACGCCCCGACCGGTGCCAGCGAAAGCCCCAGGCCCAGCACCAAATGGCAGAGCCAGGTGAATTTTTTTGTGTAGGAATAGCCCAAAATGACGAGCAGCGCGACGGGCGCGAGCGCAAAACACAGCGGGTTGATGAACCACGCGGCCACCAAAAAAGCGAGGCAATTTATGATGACAAAAACCAGCGCGACCCTAGCCGATACCAGCCCGGCGGGAATCTCGCGGACGACGGTGCGCGGGTTTTTTGCGTCGATCTCGCGGTCGAGCCAGCGGTTGAAGGCCATCGCCGCCGACCGCGCGAAGACCATGCAGGCCACCACGAGCCCCAAAAGCCGCCAATCGAACACGCCGCCAGTCATCTTCCATGCGATGAAAAACCCGGCCATCGCAAACGGCATCGCGAAGATCGTGTGGCTGAACTTGATGAGCGAGAGGTAATTTTTCATGCTGGATTTGGCGGTCAATTGAGCCTGATCTCGTCGTCGTTACCGTCGTAAAACTCGTAGTGCGTCAGCGGGAAATCGTTGATCGCCGCGATCCGGATCCATTTGTTGTATTTCAGGAGCCAACGCATTTGTTGGTTTGGCAGCCCTTTTTTCAAAAAAGCCTCGACGAACGGGTGGACGCGCAGGTGCAATTTGCCCGACGGGCCGGATTGCATGACGTATTCAAGGTCGCGCGCGATGTCGTCGGTGATCAAAATCGTCGCGTTCGTGCGGCCCGTGCCGTTGCAGGTCGGGCAGTTTTCGGCGGTGTCGATCATGATCTCCGGGCGGGTTCGCTCGCGGGTGATCTGCATGATGCCGAACTTCGAGAGCGGCAGGATGGTGTGCTGGGCGCGGTCCTTTCGCATCGCGTCCTCCATCCGTTTGACCAATGCTTTTTTGTGGTCAAGGTTTTTCATGTCGATAAAATCGATGGCGATCAGGCCGCCGATGTCGCGCAACCGGATCTGGCGCGCGACCTCGTCGGCGGACTCGCAATTGACCGAAAAAATGGCCTGTTCGACATCGCCCGTTTTGACGTTGTGGCCCGAATTGACATCGACGACGTGCATCGCCTCCGTTTTTTCGATGACGAGATAGGCCCCGCTTGCCATTGTCGCGGTCTTTCCGAACGACTGTTTGATCTGCCGCGTGACCCCAAAAGTCTCAAAAACGGGCTTCGACCCGGTGTGCAATTGCACGATTTTTACCTGATCGGGGGCGATGTTTTGAAGGTAGGTTTTGATGCCCGCGTACATTTCCTTGTCGTTGACGACGATCTTGTTGAACGAATCGGTCAGCAAATCGCGGAGGATCGAGGCGGGCTTATCAAGCTCGGAAAGGAGCTTGTCGGGCGGGTTGGCGGTTTTGAGGGCCTTGAAAATGTCCTCCCATTTGCCCATCAGCTCGTTGATCTCCTCGTGGAGGTCGGCGGTCTTTTTGCCCTCGGCGGCCGTGCGGACGACAATGGCAAAGCCCTTTGGCCGGAGGCTCTCGGCAAGCGTGTGGAGGCGTTTGCGCTCCTCGATGGCCTCGATTTTTTTGGAAACATTGACCCCGTCGGCAAACGGCGAGAGCACGAGATATCGGCCCGGCAAGGTCAGTTCGCAGCTCAAACGGGGGCCTTTTGTCGAGATCGGTTCTTTCAAGATCTGGATCAAGACGGCGCTCCGTTTGTTCAAAACGTGGTCAATTTTGCCCGTTTTGATGATGTCCTCTTCGTACTTGAAATTGTCGAGCCGGTGCGTGTTGATCGATCCGCCGAGCACGCCGTTGGCCCATTTCGTGACCGACCGGAGCTTTGGGCCGCAGTCGGTATAGTGCAAAAAAGCGTCTTTCCGGTGGCCGATGTCAATAAAAGCGGCATTGAGGCCGGGCATCATCTTGCGTATCTTCCCGATGAAAACATCGCCGACGGAAAAGCTGTTGCTGGTTTTTTGGTGATGCACCTCGACGAGTTTGCCGTCTTCGATCAAGGCGATTTCGACGCCCGTTGGCGACGAATTAAGGATGAGTTCTTTATCCACGATAAATTATAAAAAGGCAAAAACTGTAAGCCTGTAAAAAAACAAAAAGGTCGCATTTGGCAATCAGGCCAAAAGCAACAGAGCATCGAAAACCGTTTCGACAAAAGGACAGCAAACCAGGTTTTGTAAAAAAGCGG
>JANOQP010000447.1:0-5115 GCA_031414895.1 Saprospirales bacterium | reverse complement strand
GCAGCCGAAGTGACTCCAATATTTATCCAATCCCGCCAATTTTCACACGAAACGGCGGCTAAAGCCGCCGGTACACGCCAAGGCTAAACAGCTACTATTTTTTTTGAAAAACATTCGACCGCCCCGTTATTCCCTAAAATTTTCGCCAAATCGGGGCTACTTTTGCGCCCCTTATGAAGAATATCCGCAATTTCTGCATCATCGCCCATATCGACCACGGCAAAAGCACGTTGGCCGATCGACTTTTGGAGACCACGCACACCATTTCGCAGCGCAATATGATGGCGCAAACGCTCGACAACATGGACATCGAGCGCGAGCGCGGGATCACCATCAAAAGCCACGCGATCCAGATAAAATACCTCCACCCGAAAGACGGTCAGGAGTATGTTTTCAACCTCATCGACACGCCGGGCCACGTCGATTTTAGTTACGAGGTGAGCCGCTCGATTGCCGCTTGCGAAGGTGCGCTGCTCCTCGTCGATGCGTCGCAGGGCATTCAGGCGCAGACGATTTCCAACCTTTATTTAGCGATCGACAACAACCTCGAAATCATCCCGGTCCTCAACAAAGTGGACATGTCCACGGCAATGATCGACGAGGTGACCGACCAAATTATCGAGCTGATCGGCTGCAAAAAAGAGGAGATCTTGCACTGTTCCGGGCGGACGGGCTTCGGGGTTGTCGAACTTTTGGCGACCATCGTGGACAAGATCCCGCCGCCGAAAGGCGATGTGAACGCGCCCGCGCAGGCCATGATTTTTGACTCGATGTTCAACTCGTTCCGCGGGGTCGTTTCGTATGTCCGGATGAAAAACGGCACGATCAAAAAGGGCGACAAGATCAAATTCATCGCCACCGACCGTGATTATATCGCCGAGGAAGTGGGTATTTTGCAGATGACGCAAGTGCCGACGGCGCAACTTTCGGCGGGCGATGTCGGCTATATTATTACCGGGATAAAAATTTCAAAAGAGGTAAAAGTCGGCGACACGATCACGCTGCGCGACAACCCCGGCGAGATGCTCCACGGTTTCGAGGAGGTCAAACCGATGGTCTTTGCGGGCATTTATCCGCTCGACAACGACGATTTTGAGGATTTGCGGGACAGTTTGGAGAAATTGCAGCTCAACGACGCATCGCTTGTTTTTGAACCGGAAAGCTCCACGGCGCTCGGTTTTGGCTTCCGTTGCGGCTTTTTGGGGATGCTCCACCTCGAGATCGTGCAGGAACGTTTGCAGCGCGAGTTCAACCAAGATGTCATCACGACCATCCCGAACGTGACCTATTGGGCGACCGACACGAAGGGCCACCGCTTCATCGTGCAAACCCCGGTCAATTACCCCGACCCGAACCTTTTGTCGAAGACCGAGGAGCCGTTCATCTACGCGCAGGTCATCACGAAGCCCGAATATATCGGCAACATCATGAACCTCTGCATCGACAAACGGGGGATGCTGATCAAGCAACATTACATCACCCCGACGCGCATCGAACTGGTGTTCCATTTGCCGCTCGCGGAGATCGTTTTCGACTTTTACGACAAACTGAAAAGCATCTCACGGGGCTATGCGTCGTTCGATTACCATATGCTCGATTTCCGGGAAACGGAGCTTGTTAAATTGGAAATCAAGCTGAACGGCGAGCAGGTCGATGCCCTTTCCGCGCTCGTCCACCGCTCAAAAGCCGAGTCCGTCGGGCGGAAAATGTGCTCAAAACTCAAAGATCTCATCACGCGGCAACAATTCCAAATAGCGATCCAGGCCGCGATCGGCGCGAAAGTGATCGCCCGCGAAACGATTTCCGCGCTGCGAAAGGACGTGACCGCAAAATGCTACGGCGGCGACGTTTCGCGAAAGCGGAAACTTTTGGAAAAACAAAAAGAGGGCAAAAAACGGATGAAACAATTTGGCTCGGTGGAGGTGCCGCAGGAGGCGTTCATCAAGGTCTTGAAATTGGATGATTGAGGTTTGATTTTTGAAAAAAGGCTTATTTTTGCTCAAAATACTTTGATATGCAAGCTATCGCACAAACATCGCCGCTGCCGTCCGCGCCCAAAAAAAGGCAATTGACTTGGGTTGGTTTTCAAAAAAGGTATTTGACCAAAGAGGATGGTTTCAAATATGAATTTGTTGGCGGTGCGGTCGTCAAAACACAATACGCTATGGATCAAACACAGTTTTTCATCCAACAAAACCTCGTCCGGTTTTTTTACAAACTGCGTACCCTAAAACCGTTGCTCAACGGCGAGCTTATTGCCGAGGGCGATATGTTTTTTGGCGAAAACCACCGCCGCCCGGACATTTCGTGGCTCACAGACCAGCAGATTAAAGATGCAAGGCATGGTATAAACGTCACCCCGGATTGGGTCATCGAGATCATTTCCACGCACGACCAGTTCAACCGGATGATGGAAAAAATGGCCGATTACGAAAAGGCGGGCGTGAAACTGGTCTGGCATATTTTCCCAAAGCACGAAAAAGTCCATATCTATCAGGGCAAACAGATGACCATTTGTTCGGGTGACGATATTTGTTCCGCTGACAGCGTGGTGAAAGGTTTTGAGATGCCGACAAGCGCAATCTTCGCTTAAAAAAATACGGACAACAATCCAAAAGCCCCGTCAAAGCATCGGTTTTGACGGGCTTTTTTTTGTGAAAATCCCGCCGCCCCCAAAAATTGTGGATAAAAACCCGCCCAAGATTTCACGAAAAAATGACGGCAATTTGTTGCCAATTTTACCTTCGCCCCCGGCCTACAACCACCAACCAACTTTAATTTTTCAACTAAACATTACTGAACCATGTTTCTAAAACAACGAAATATCTGGCTTTCGATGGGCATCCTGCTTTTCGTCGGCATCACCACGATGGGCGCGCAGACCACGGCGGCGCTTTTCGGCTCGGTCGCCGATGACAAGGGCGAAGCGCTCCCGGGCGCGACCGTCCTCGCCACCCACGTCCCCTCCGGCTCAAAATATGGGACGGTGACGCGCGAAAACGGCCAATTTGCCATCCAAAACATGCGTGTCGGCGGGCCTTACTCGGTGACGGTCTCGTTTTCCGGGTTTCAGGAAAACCGCATTTCGGACATTTATCTCAACCTCAACCAAAAGGTCATCCAACGCTTCGCGCTCGTCCCGACGGCGGGGCAGATTGGCGAAGTCGTCATCACGGACGACCGTTATTCGATCCTCCGGGCCAACCGGACAGGCGCGGAGACCAATATCAACGCCGAAAGGATTGCGATGGTCCCGAACATCGCCCGCTCGCAGGAAGGGTTGACGAAGCTCAACCCGATGGCCGCAGAGGGCGGTTCTTTCGCGGGGCGCAACGATCAGTTCAATGGTTTTTCGCTCGACGGCGCGATCTTCAACAACCCGTTCGGCCTCGATGCCTCGACCCCCGGAGGCCAGGCCTGTGCACAGCCCGTTTCGCTCGATGCCATCGAACAGGTGAGCGTCCAGATTGCACCTTATGATGTTTCGCAGGCCGGTTTCACGGGCGCGGCGGTCAATGCCGTGACGAAATCCGGCAACAACGAGTTCCACGGGACGGTCTATGGTTTTTTCACGAACAAGGACATGATCGGCGACAAAGTCGATGGCACGACCGTCAGCCGCGGCGACCTCGAGCAAACGCAGGCCGGCATCAGCCTCGGCGGCCCGATCGCGAAGGACAAGGCCTTCTTTTTTGTCAATTATGAGCAGAGCCGTTTGAGCGATTTTGGTTCTTACTTTCTCGCCAACCGTGGCACGGCGGGGCCGAACATCAGCCGCGTTTTGGCCAGCGACCTCGATATGGTCAGCTCGGTCTTGCAAAGCCGTTTTGGCTATCAAACGGGCGCGTACGAAAACTTTACCCATAAAACCAACAGTGACAAGTTCATCGCGAAGGTCGATTTCAACCTCTCGGAAAAGCACAAGTTCACTTTCACCGCCAATGCTTTGAGCGCATTTAAGGACAAAAATGCGCACCCTTCGGCCATCGGACGGCGCGGACCGGATGCCACGACTTTGCAATTTGCGAACAGCGGGTACCGCATCAACAACGTCATTTTGGGCGGCATCGCCGAACTGAAATCGGTTGTCGGCAACAACATGTCCAACCGTTTACAGGTCGGCCAGACGTATTTCACCGACCGGCGCGACCCAAAATCGTCGCCGATGCCGGTCATCAATATCTCGAAAAACGGCAGCCGCTATATCATCGCCGGGCATGAGCCGTTCTCCATTTCCAACAAGCTGAACCAAACGGTTTTCCAGATCAACGACAACCTCAATATTTATCGGGGAAAAAGCACTTGGACGCTCGGCGCGAGCCTCGAAAAGTTCAGTTTTGACAACTCGTTCAACCTGACCGGCTACGGTGCGCGGGTGTTTTTCCCGGATATCCCGGTCGAGGATTTTGCCGCTTTCGTGAACAGCGGTGCTATGGACGGCGAGGTCGCGGGCGCAAAGGCTGCTGCGATCGCAAACGAGACCGGCCCGCACCAGTTCGGCAATTGGGCCCTCGCAGAGACCAATGTTGGTCAGGCTGCCGCTTATATTCAGGATGAAATTGGGGTAAATGACCGCCTCAACCTCACTTTGGGCGTTCGGATGGACATGCCGCTCTATTTTGATACCGACCAAAAAATGGCCGAGAGCATCGCCCGCAACTGCTGCTACGACCCGGAGATTTGGTACTACAAGACCGACGCGCAGGCCGTCAAATTTGACTCGAAGGTGTTGCCAAAATCGAAGCCGCTGTTTTCGCCGCGATTTGGTTTCAACTATGCGATCAACAAGGATCGTTCGAGCATCCTCCGCGGCGGTTCGGGGCTTTTCACGGGCCGCTTTCCGTTCGTTTGGATCGGCAACCAAGTGGCCAACCCGAACTTCTTTTTCTACAACGTGACCGACCCGAACTTCAAGTTCCCACAAGTTTGGCGTTCGAACCTCGGTTTTGACACCAAGATCATGGGCTGGGTCGCCTCCATCGATGCTATTTATACGAAGGATATCAACGCGATGATGGTCCGCAACTACGGCCTCCGCCGCCCCAACGGCACGCTCAATGGCGCGGGCGACAACCGCCCCGTCTATGGCGCGAACGACCGCGTGAACACCGCCTA
>JANOQP010000446.1:0-3593 GCA_031414895.1 Saprospirales bacterium | reverse complement strand
GACCTCATAAATGAGCTCTTTGGGGACGCTTTGAGCTTTCGCGTGTGCCGTCATTTTTCAGAAATTTTTTCAAAAAAAGCAAATCTGGGCCAAAAAGTTTGTTGGCGGGGACGCCAACAAAGGCCGTAAAAAGCAAAACTGGGCCTGAAAATTAGTTGGCGGGGTCGCCAACAAAGGCCGTGCAATCAATTGCGCACAAAAGTAACTCCCTTGCCCGCCCGCCTGTTTCCGTTTTTTCAAAAAAAATCCACCTTTTGCAGCCTGTACCCGAAGCCGACCGTTGTCGTATAAATAATAAGGTCAATCCCTTTTTTACTTTTGCACCCCAAATTCAAAACCCGGACGCACCGTGTACGCATATTTAAAAGGAAAAATCACCCATCGCAGCCCGGCCCGGCTCATCATCGAGGCCGGAGGCGTCGGTTTCAACGTGAACATCCCGCTCTCGACCTATTCGGCGACCGAGGGGAAGGACGAGGCGACCATTTTCACGCACCTCCAAGTGCGCGAGGACAGCCATTCGCTGTACGGTTTTTCGACCGATACGGAACGGGACATGTTCGAGAACCTGATCTCGGTCACCGGGGTCGGCGCGGTTTCTGCGCTCGTTATATTGAGCTCGATGTCGGTGGACGAAATCCGCTCGGCAATCCTCGGCGAGCGGTCGGACATTTTCCAAAAAGTAAAGGGCATCGGCCCGAAGGCATCGAAACAGATCATCCTCGACCTCAAAAACAAAATGAGCAAGGACAGCGGCCCTGACACGTCGGCCATGTTGCCCGGAATGGCGGGCAATACGGCACGGGATGAGGCGTTAAGCGCGTTGGTCGGGCTGGGTTTCAACCGGATTGCGGCACAAAAAGCACTCAATGCCGTCCTTCGCGAAGACCCGGCGGCGGTGAAAGTGGAGGTTTTGATCAAGCTGGCCTTCAAGCATTTGACTTAAAATTTTGAGCCTGAAAAATAACCATCCAAAATCCCGGTTTTGACAACCGAATTTTGGCCGGGCCAAAATCCCGCCCCTTTTTTTCCAATCCTTCCACACGGGTATTTATTGAAAGATATTGAGATATTTGGATACTGCATTTTTGGTACGATTAGTGAACCATCCCAGTGCCCAAATATCCCGATGTCCCTGTTTTCGATTAAAAAAAACACGCCAGAATTAGTCGTTTTATAATGAAAAATAACTCTTTACTCCTCGCCTCGTTGGCTTCCGTGGGCATTTTCGCGCTTTTTGCTTTTACCGAGCCGCCCGTCCACGTTGAAAAAATACCCGCCTCCATTTGGAAGGACTACGCAAAAAAAAGGACCGTCGAGGTGACCGAACTGGGCCGCCCGTTGCCGAAAATGCAGCGCGACACCAACCCGCCGATTGAGCCGCGTTTTGACGATTTTATGCAGAACGGCAGCGGCGGCGGCATCGACCTCAAAGACCCAAAGGCCGTCGAACAGACCGTCGATTACGACCCCGTGACCGACCAATATATCATCTCCGAAAAGATCGGCGACGACTATTTCCGCACGCCGACCTATATGACCTTTTCGGAATACATGGACTGGCGGGCCGACCAACAACAGCGCGATTATTTCGACCGGCTGGCCGGGGCGGCCTCCGGCGACCGCAGTTCGAGCGGCGCGGTGGACCCGCTGGCGAAGTTCGAGGTGAAAAAGAGCCTCGTGGACAAGCTCTTCGGCGGCACCGAGGTGGACATCAAGCCGCAGGGCAATATCGACCTCACTTTTGGCTATAATTACCAGCGGCTCGACAACCCGACGCTGCCCATCCGCGCCCAAAGGCAGGGCAATTTTGACTTCGGGATGAACATTTCGATGAACGCAACGGGCAAGATCGGCGAAAAGCTCAACCTCGCATTCAACTACAACACGCAGGCCACGTTCGATTTTGACAACGTCATGAAGCTCCATTACGACCCAAAAGCGGGCT
Organism: Saprospirales bacterium; assembly: GCA_031414895.1. Classification (GTDB taxonomy): domain Bacteria; phylum Bacteroidota; class Bacteroidia; order Chitinophagales; family Saprospiraceae; genus JANOQP01. The sequence continues at coordinate 1,645 of JANOQP010000446.1, read as the reverse complement.
TTGGCGACGACGATATCTTGCAGAACATCGAGGCGGGAAATGTCTCGCTGCCATTGCGCAGCCAATTGATAAAAGGCTCGCAGAAACTTTTCGGCATCAAAACAGAGCTGAAATTTGGCCGCCTCCGCCTCACGACCGTCGCCTCTCAACAACAGACGAAACAGCAAAACCTGACCGTAAAAGGCGGCGGACAGGTGCAGCAGTTCAACATCCCGGTGGACGATTACGACGAAAACAGGCACTTCTTTTTGAGCCATTACAACCGCGAGACGTTCGAGAAATCGCTCAAATGTTTGCCAACGGTGCAATCGCTTTTCAGGATCACCAAGATCCAGGTTTGGGCGACGAACGAAAACAACCAGGTGACGACCAACCGCCGCGATGTGGTCTGCCTCGCCGATTTGGGCGAACCGGCGCCCTATTTGACGAAATGGAACGGCGGCATCCAGCCCCGCGACCTTGCCGGGATGCCCCTGCCCGACAACGGCTCGAACACACTTTATAAGGAAGTCATCGCCGACAGCGCGTACCGTTTCAGCGACAAAGTGGTGCAGCGGCTCAACATGAGCGGCCTCACGCAGGTGCAGGACTACGAAAAACTCTCCGCACGGATGCTCGACCCGAACCGCGACTACACCTATCACGAGGACCTCGGTTTTATTTCCATCAATTTGAACGTGCAGACCGACCATATCGTCGGCGTCGCGTATGAGTACACTTATAATGGCATCCGCCATCAGGTCGGCGAATTTGTGGATGAGGTGGCCAACCAAAACAGCCTCGACAGCCTCGACCAAGCCAGCCAAAACACGATGGACCTGCACCAAAAAGTGCTGTTCGTCAAAATGTTGAAGCCCCGCACGGCGAACGTCAAACTCCCGATCTGGGATTTGATGATGAAAAACATTTACGCCATCGGCGCGAGCCAAGTGGAGGCGCAGGATTTCCGTTTTGACATTTATTACGAGGACGGAAAGGGCGAAAAACGCTTCATCCCAGCTTACGACAACCAGCCCAACCCGCCGATCGCGCAAAAGCCGCTCTTGCAAGTTTTCAGGCTTGACACGCTAAACCAACAGCGCGACCCGGGGCCCGATGGGGTCTTCGATTTTGTGCCGGGGCTGACCATCAACTTGCGGTCCGGGCGGATCATGATCCCGGTTTTGGAGCCGTTCGGTTCGCACTTGGCGAAGCAATTGGAGCCGGTATTTTCGCTGGACTCGATTTTCATCAAAAAATATTGCTATTTCGAGCTGTACGATTCGACGGTGACCGCTGCGCGGGAAATCTTGGAAAAGAACCGTTTCACGCTGCGCGGATCTTATAAATCGCAAAATTCGGCGGAGATCAGCCTCGGCTCGTTCAATATCCCGCAAGGCTCGGTGCGGGTCAGCGGCGGCGGCATCCAGATGGTCGAGGGCCGCGATTATGAGGTCGATTACAATATCGGGAAGGTGCGAATTTTGAACGATGCGGTGCTCCAATCCGGCACGCCGGTCAATATTTCGTTCGAGGACAACACGCTTTTCGGTTTCAACCAGCGGACGATGCTCGGCGTGCGGGCAGATTATGAGTTTTCAAAAAACATGAGCCTCGGAGCAACTTGGATGAATTTGTTCGAGCGGCCATTGACCCAAAAGATCAA
>JANOQP010000445.1:0-3529 GCA_031414895.1 Saprospirales bacterium | reverse complement strand
AAATGCTTAAGTCAATGACATTGCCCCAGGGGGCGGAATTTGGGGGTTCGATTGCCAAAAACATTCTCCCCCGCTGGGGCTTGTCAAAAGTGTTGGAGAATTGATCCCTACCAACATTTCGCCCCGCTGGGGCTGGCTCTGAACTGTTGCAATTTTTCAATAAATAAAAATGTTCACCGCGCCTCCGACCATTTCCGCAGCTCCCTTTTTTCCTCGAACCGGAACCGGATCATGAGCGAACGCCACATTTCCGGGTCGGTTTTTTTGGCCGCCGCGATGGCTTTTGAGAGATTTTCGAGGTTTTTTTCCATCAAAACGGGCGGCACTTTTTCGCCGGATTCTGACCAGAAACGGCAGGCCGTGATGCCGACCTCAATGCCCTTTTCGAGGAAATTTTTGGGGAAGCCCGCGCGGGTCAAATATTGCCCTACAACAAACCCGAAGACCGGGCTTTGAAACGCCTTCGAGCTGCGCAAATGCCTGTCTATCAATGTTTTGCGCATAAAACCGGGGCTTGCATTTTCATATAAAAACAGGAGTGCCGCTGCCTCCTCATGGCTGAACCCGGCCCATTTTTTTGAAAAAAAATCGGCTTGGAGCCAGCCGTCCAAAAGCCGCCAGACGTTCATAAAAAGCGGTTGCGCCGCGGTCGATGGGGAAAAATTGGCAAGCTCTGCGCTGCGCCAAATCTGCGACCACGCGACCGATTGTTCCTGCAAAAGCTGTTGGAAACCGCGCACGAAAAGGCGGTTCACGCTGATGACCGTCTGCTCGAAAATGCGGCTCCGGGACTTCTTTTTTTCAAAAAAAACAGCGTCGAAACGAAAAAGCACCGTCTCCTGCATCGGCTCTGCCTCGATTTCGACCCGGTTGCCGATGCATCCGTTTGCCTCCGAAAACGGGCCGCTCGAAAAGTCGATTTCCTCGCCATCCTGATAAATCGTGAACCGAAAAGCGGCGGCCATACGCTGTTGCCCGTCGGCGGTTTCGAGCAAAATGGCTGCGCTGTCGAAGTCGGATTCGCGGTTTGTTTCGACGAAAAAAGGCTCGTTTTCCACCTTTTCGCGGCAAATCTCCGAAAAATCAAACTGGGCAGCGAGACCGATTTTTCCCGAAAAATTGAGCGGCGTCAGCGAAAAACGGAGGGCGGAGCTGCCCTCTTCGTTGAGGTGCGCAAACTGTTTTGAATGCACGTTGAGGATGCGCCCGCCGGGCAAATGGGCGGTCGCGGTGCGCTCTGTCCAGCCCTCGAAAAGGTGGGTGCGCTGTTTTTTTTCGCGGAATTCCGTGCCGGAAAAATCCACCTGTTGGCCGTCGATGTCGAGGCAGATTCCCGGCCAATCGGCTGCGATTGGCCATCGGTCGGGCCAAGTTTCCTCCAAAAAAATCCAAGCGGGTGGGCAGGTCTGTTCCATGATGCGGGGGCAAAACTAATCGGCTGGGTCAAATCTTTTTCACCTTGCCCACGCCCGTCGAGCTGACCTCCGTGACGGTCGCGGCGCCCGCGTACTCGACATCGCCGACGCCCGAGTTCTGTATGCTCAATTCGCCATCGGCGCGGCAGCGGACATCGCCCGTGCCGCTGTTCCTGATTTTCAGGTTTTTGCAGACAAAATCGACCGCTTCCACGTCGCCGACGCCCGTGTTGCGCAGTTCGGCATCGTTGCAGGTGCCGCGCAGGGTCACGTCGCCGACACCGGTAAAGTTCAGTTTGAAATGGTCGAGCGCGAGTTGCGATTCGCAAGTGACGGTCGAAACGCCCGTAACCTCCAATTCTTCGAGGTTTTTGACCGTGATAAAGGCTTTTATGCCGGAGGTCGAGTTGATCTTGAAGTTTTTTGGCATCGAAATTTTGAGCCGCCCGCCCGCGACCTCGGTCTTTATTTCGGAGATCAAATTGTCGTCGGCCTCGATTTTGAGGCCCTCCGATCCGCCCTGCCGGAGGATGATATCGATGACCGCTGTGGCCTCGATGGCCGAAAAATCGGCGACCGGACGGTCTTCTGAAACGACCTTGCCGCTGCCTTTTAGGCCGGGGCCGAAGTTGAAATTGCAGCCGTTGCAGGCCGAGCGGCGGAGGAGCCAAAAGGCGAGCGTGGCCAAAAAAATGTAGGCGATGACGCGTTCGATCTTCATGATTTTGATGTTGAAATTGTGGATGGAAATTGGTTTTTGTTGCCAAAATTTGTGGCAAAATAAATCAAAAAAAATGACAGAAAAACTCACCCGCCGCCGCGCCCTCAAAACACTCGGACTCTTTGCCGGGACGACCGCTTTTGGGAAGGCCAATGATATTTTTCCATTGGAAAACGACCGGATGCCCCTCGCTGCCCGGCCTTTTTTTCAGGAAAAAAAACTCGAAAAAGCGGTCACCGCAATCTGTCTCGGCGCGGGCGCACGGGGCAACACCTACGGAAATTACGCCCTCGCAAACCCCGGCGAACTCGATATCATAGGTGTCGCCGAGCCGGTGGAAATCCGCAACCAACGATATGCCGACAAGCACAAAATTGCTGAGGCCAACCGTTTCCAGACTTGGGAGGACGTTTTCAAACGACCAAAAATGGCCGACGCTGTGCTGATCACGATGCCCGATAACCTCCATTACCGACCGTGCATGGCCGCGCTCGCCGCTGGGTACGATGTTTTGCTCGAAAAACCGATTGCGCCGACCGAAAAAGAATGCCGCGAGATCCTCGCGATGGCCCACAAAACGGGGCGGATCGTGGCCGTCTGCCATGTGCTGCGGTACGCGCCGTATTTTGTGAAGCTCCGGGAAATCATGCAGAGCGGCGTGCTCGGCGAGGTCGTCAGCGTGCAGCACCTCGAACCGATCGAGCATGTCCACATGAGCCATTCGTATGTGCGCGGCAACTGGCACAACAGCAAAAAAACGACGCCCATCATCCTCGCGAAAAGCTGCCACGACCTCGACATCCTCCGCTGGCTGCTCGGAAAACCGTGCAAAAAGGTGGTCGCGATGGGCAAATTGAGCTGGTTTCGTGCCGAAAACGCGCCGCCGGGCAGCACTGCCCGCTGCATTGACGGTTGTGCTGTGGAGAAAACCTGCCCCTATTCCGCGCTCGAAATCTACCACAGAAAGCAAGGTTGGACCTATGTTTTTGACATGCCGGAGGACAAAACGCGGCACAGCGACCATATTTTGGGGAAGCTCCGGACGACCGATTATGGTCGCTGCGTCTATCGGATGGACAACGATCAGCCAGACCATTATATCGCCTCGCTCGAATTTGAGGGCGGCACGACGGCGGCCTTCAGCATGGAGGCGTTTTCGGGATATGCGGGCCGCCGGACGCGCGTTTTTGGCTCGATGGGCGATGTGGTCGGCGACATGGACAGTTTTACCGTCACCGATTTTCGGACGGGCGAAAAAAGGGTATTTGAGGCCAAGGATTTTGAGGGAAATTACAAAAACAGCGGCCACGGCGGCGGCGATTTCGCGCTCGTCCACGATTGGGTGCAGGCCGTCAGCCAGCGCGATCCGGGGCTTTTGACCTCGACCATTGAC
>JANOQP010000444.1:0-1964 GCA_031414895.1 Saprospirales bacterium | reverse complement strand
ACCACAAAACACCTCAATTCGGCGCCAAACGCCGCCGGTACACGCTTGGCAATTCGGCGGCTAAAGCCGCCGGTACACGCTTGGCTCAAACTTTACAAAATTGAAAAAGGCAAAAGTGGGCAATCCGCTTTTGCCTTTTTGGTTTTTGCCAATGCCAATCAAACTTCGCGCCCGCGCCAAAGCCCGCTCCGCAAATACCACGCGGCAATCATCAGCATCAAGAGCCAATAAATGACCTCGCCGAACCAAACATAGGCAACCGGGAGTTGCGTAAAATGGGTCACCCAAAAAACGTAGCCGAGGTAAATGGAGACCACGATGGCCTGCATTTTCAGGCCCGTTTCCGTTGCACCCGTGCCGGAAACGGCGTTCACGAAGACCCCGCCGAACGCGAAAAGGGTCAAGATTGCCAGCAAAATATAGAAAAGTGGTTGTGCTTCCTGGATCAGGCTCATGTCGAGGTCGGCACGTCCAAAGAGCGGATAAAGGATTGTTTTCGGAAAAAAAACGACCGGGAGGGCCAACGCCATCGTGACGAGCCAGCAGATCCAGCCGGTTTTCAGGGCTGCTTTTAGGACGAGTTCCTGTTTTCCCTGCCCCATCAAATTGGAGACCATCGTGTTGATGCCCGACGCAAAACCCCACGCGGGGATGCTCAAACAAAGGAAGACCGTCCGGGCAAGGTTGGAAACGGCGAGCGGCCTTTCGCCGAGGTTTTCGACCATCGCGAAGAAGAAAACCCACGAGCCTTGCCCCAAAACGGTCTGCGCGACGACGGGCAGCGATAGGTCGAGTTGTTTGCGGATGAGCGAAAAATTGGGCTTTTCGTAATGAAAAATGCGGAACCTGTGCGCATCGCGATCGTTCAACATATAGATGACGAAAATGAAGAACGCCACGATTTCCGCGATTGTGGAGGCGAGGCCGGAGCCGGCGATGCCCATGGCCGGGAAGCCGAATTCCCCGAAGATCAGGCAATAATTGAGTGCGAGATTGATGACCGCGAGGATGATCGTATCGATCAAAATGAAGGTCGTCCGAGCGATGCCCGTGTAAAGCGCAATGATCGCGCTGCCGCAAAAGCTGAAAAAGATGCCATAACTACGCCATTCGAGGTATTCCAAACTCTTTTTCAGGACCACCGGCGAGTGGTCGAGCGCGATGGTAAAAAGCCACGGCGCGGCCAGTTTCATGAACGCGAACATGATGCAGGCGAGCGCAAGCTCAAAATAGAACATTGCGTGAAAAGTGCTGCCGACGGCCTCCGGGTTTTGCTCGCCCATGCGCCGGGCGATCATAATTTGGCCACCGCGCGAAAACCCCCAACCGATGGCCGCGATCGCGATATAAAAAACGCCGACAAAACCAATGGCCGCAAAATCGGTCTGCCCCAAATGGTACAGCAACACCGAATCGCTCAGGGCAATGACGTTTTGTGCCGCTGAGCCGAGCATGATCGGGGCCGAAATGAGGAAAATCTGGCGGTAGGTTAGTTCGAGCTTCACGCGTCTGCCGGGTTCTGTTTGGTTTGAATTCGGCGAAAGGTAGACGCGGGCGGGCATTTTTGGTTGGGCAGGCCGATAAATGGCAGCCCATCAATAATAAATATCCTCCCCCTTGTCGCCGAGGTGAAAAGCCAGCGTCCAGCCCGCCACAAGCCCGGCGCGAATGTCCAAACGACGGCCCGTGTCTGCCCTGTTTTCATCAAAATTGAACGAGCGCATACTCTTCGTAAAACCCTCCTGAAAATTGGCCCCGGCAAAAAAATTGATGCGGTTTTTCTTTGAATAGTATTGATAACCAACGAATTGCGTCACGGCTGGGCCCCCGGTCTGACGGTCGTAACCTTTCCCGTAATCGCCCGAAACCTGCGTCGCCGAGCCGGTATCGTCCTGGATCCTGATCTTGTGTTGCAGCCAGCCCGCGCCGACGGTCACGCGGAGGCCGCTCACCCGGTTGATTTT
>JANOQP010000443.1:0-3070 GCA_031414895.1 Saprospirales bacterium | reverse complement strand
GAAATTATGGGTGAATTAAAACCGGTCTGAATGGTCCCGCCCACTTGGTTGTCCACCAGTTCGGTGAATTGGCCATTGCTGTAGAAATTGGCAATTGCTTTATTGATGATCGGTAGGTTGAAAAGACCGGGCGAATTGCAGCCAAATTGCCCGCCCAAAAAATTCGTGACCTTTGGGCTTCCGCCACCGCTTTTGTTGATGTCGCCCGCGTTCCAAAGAAGTTGGCCATAATTGTCGATATCGGAGGAGGTTTGGTGGGTGGCGGCATTTCCCCCCTCGAGGCGAAAAATCCCGTGGTTGGTTATTGTGCTGGTCAAATTGAAATGCCCATTGTTCCAAAACCATTCTTTTGATGCCGGGATGGTCAATTCCATCGAACCTGAAACGGTCCCGTTCACATGGACCGTCAAGACCCCTGGCGACCACCCGATCGTTGAATTGATCGTGAGGCCCCCATCAAGTTCAAACGCCCCATCTCCCTCAATGGGCATTGCGGCGTTGATGTCCACGGTGTTGCCGGACCATTTCAGCGTACCATCGACCGTGAACGTGCCGCCATCGCCGATAATATGGCCGCGCATCTCCACCGTCCCGAGCGCAATCTCCATGAACCCGGACGGCTCGCTCTCAAAATCGCCCAACAGGATTGCCGTTGCCCCGGTCGAGCATTGAATGGAACCTTCGTTGATGATGCTCATTTCACATTCGCCTGTGGCATTGAGGTTCAAAACCCCGCTGATCTCGTTGGTCAGGATGTTCCGCTGCACGTTGTCGTAAATGTCAAAATCGCCACCGTTCCAATTGATCGTCCCGGTGTTCGACAGGTCCGTGCTCATGTCATGTTCCCCGAAATTGCTGATCGAAAAAATCCCGTGGTTGACCACCTCGTGGTCCACGGCAAGCTCGCCGCTCGTCCAAGTGACCGTCGTGTTTGCCGGGACGATCAAATGGATATCGCCGTCGAGAATGCCCATAAGGTTGATGGATGGAATGGCCGGTTCCCAGTTGCCGCCCCCGTTGATGATGGTCGTGTTCGAGAAATTGAGTGCCCCGTAGGTCCCTGAAAAACTGGTCGGTGCATTGTCGATTAGATGGGTCCCGCCCTGAAAATTGAACGTCCCGTTAATTTCCGTCGTCCCACGTTGCGTGATGCTGCCACCGATAAAACCAATGGAAAGCGTCGAGCCTGCCGAGACGTTCAAAAAACCATCAGCTTCATTGGTGAATGCTGCAGAGATCAGGGTTTCGCCGGGCGAGTTTTTGTTGACGGTGCCGTGGTTGAGGATGGACATTTTGCAGGAATTCGGCTGCGGGCAGTTGAAATTGAGGATTGCACTTGCCGTGTTCGTCAAAATATTGCCCGCACCAGGGCCGTCGAAGCCCCCATCGGTCCAGTTGAGCGTGCCGTTGTTGATGATGTCCGCTGCCGTGTTGTGGTCGCCGATGGTCAGGGTGAGCGTGCCGTTATTGATGATCGTGGAGGTGGTGGTGAAACTGCCCAAAAGCCAGTTCCAACCCGCCCCGGCCGGGATGACCACGGCGGCGTTTCCGGCGAGCGTGCCTTCGTGGTTGACCGTCACATGCGGTTCAAAGGCGGACCCATTGATGGTAGTGGTGGTTTCTAGGCTGAGGGTGCCGGTGCCGTCAATGATCGATGACCCACCGATGGTCATCGTGCAGAGGTCCATTTTGAGGGTCCCGGTGATCTGGAAAGTGCCGTTTTGGGTGATACTATTTGTAAAAAAGGTCAATGTCGCATCGGCCCCGACCGAAACCGTCCCATCGGTTTCGTTGGTCAATGCCCGGTCGAGCTTCGTTTCAAAAGCGGTGGTCTTGCTGATCGTCCCGCGATTGATGATCGCCATATGGCACGATTCGCCGCCCGGCCCGTCGAAGTTGAAGCTCGAGGTCACTTGGTTGGTGATCGTTTGCCCGCCGTCACTGCCGTCGATGGAGCCGCCCGTCCAGTTGATCTCGCCGACGTTCGAGATGCTTGCAGCGGTGTTGTGTTGGCCGCCGCCTGATATGTTGAGTGTCCCTGAGGCCGTGTTCGTGATCGTGCCGCCGCCCGCGAATTCGCCAGTTGTCCAGTTGAGCGTGCCGACGATCGAGACAAAAAGAAGCTGCGTCAGGGCGTTTTCGAGGACGAAAACCGCGGACGGCACGATGGTCAGCGAGGAGCAGGTGCGCGGATCGGCAAGCGTCACGATATGCCCGCTGGCGATGGTCACAACATCCGCCGCGCCGGGCACCATACCGCCTGCCCAAGTCGCCGGGGCCGACCACGGGCCGCTGCCGATGGAAGAAATATTGGCCGTGTGCGCGTTTTGTGCAAAAAACAGGGCTGCCGCAAAAAGGGGAACTGCTTTTGATTTTTTAAAAAAAGGGAAAAAACGGTTGCGCAGGGTTGCGCTAAAAATGCCCGACGGGTTGGTGCAAGGAATTTTCATGCGTACATTTTTTTGGTGATGTTGATCAATTTTGACCTCAAATGTAGCGTTGCCATTATAAAAAGGCCACCCCGGTTGCGCACGGAAAATGGCGGGCAAAAGCCAAAACTGATTTTCTACCCAAATGGGTAGTTTTAGTTTTTCACCACCAAAACCCCTTCGCCCCCCGGTGCTCGCATCCAATAGACCCCTGCTGGCAGGCCCGAAATATCGAGTTCAACCTTTTCGCCAACTATTCCCTGCGAAAAAACCCGCCTGGCCGACCAACGGATTCATTTTATTAACGAGATAGGATTGTGGTTGCGTTTTCCCTACGACTTTCCCTTTATGTCATCGACGGCGCCCCAAAATGCTATTTGAATGCCCGTCCAAAAGCCGGACAAAAGGAGCGATTAAGTGATTGCTCGAAAATAATCGAATGTTTTTTAGAAACCCGAAGTGGCCGTTGTTCGGCGTCCCCGCCACCAACAATTATTATTTGGCTCATGTTCTGAACCCGCTGACGCACGGCCCGCCTGACGACTTTTCGTCGTCTGTCGGCTTTGACCATCTTGCTTTTTACATTGCTTTTCACATTTTCTGAAATCAAACCAAAGCCGACAGACGACGAAAAGTCGTCA
>JANOQP010000442.1:0-4384 GCA_031414895.1 Saprospirales bacterium | reverse complement strand
CCGCCGAGGCGGCCAACTCGCTCTATGGAAACAAACACCGCGTTTTGGGCCTCATTTCCAAAAAATTCAGCTATGGCCGCGACAAAAAGTGCGGCACCACGGTCAGCCTTTTCACCGAATTTGTGCGCGGTGGGCGGTATTCGTACACCTATTCCGGCGACCTCAACAACGACGGTTCCGGCCTCAACGACCTCCTTTATGTGCCAACAGACGGTGAAATTGATGCGATGAACTTCGTTGGCGCGACCGATGCCTCGGCGCAAAAAGCGGCCTTCAAAGCGTACATTTCGCAAGATGAATATTTGAGCGGCCTCCGCGGAAAATACACCGAAAAGTACGCCGCCCTCTCGCCCTGGTTCAACCATTGGGATTTGCGGGTTGCGCAGGATTTGGGCATCAAAAAGGCCCAAAAATGGCAGCTCACGATGGACATCTTGAACATCGGCAACCTCATTTCCGACAAATGGGGCGTGCGCCAATATGCCACCTACACCGGCCTTGCGCAGCCCGTTGCGTACAGCGGGAACGACGGCAGCGGCAAGCCGACCTACCAATTTGATGTCTCGCAAAAATCGACTTTCTTCAACGACTTTACTTTGTTGAGCCGTTGGCAGATGCAGTTGGGGTTGCGTTACAGCTTCTGATCGGCTTTTGTCCGAACTGTGATTTTGAATGATTTTTGTGATTTGCGGTTTCCGATAATCATGTCAATCAAAAAAATCATACAAAATCACAGTTCAGACAATCTTCCTATTTTTGAAAAAAAATGCCCGCCGGATTGGTTTCCGGCGGGCATTTTGATTTTATGGACCGAACAAAATTATCCTTTCCCGCCAAAAAACGGCTGCTTCCCCGCCAACTTGAACCGCGTGATATCGGCAATCGACCGGGCGCGGGTCTTGGCCTCCTCCACTTTTTCGCCCGAAAAATGGGCATCGAGGTTTTCATTCCATAGGGTCAGCCAGCGTTCAAAATGCGCCTCGGTGAGCGGTATTTTTTGGTTCAAATTTGAATGGGCCTCCATCATGTTGCCGCGAAAACCGTCCTTTCCGAGTAGCAAAAACTCCCAAAAAGCGACCATGATGGGCATATGGTGCGCAAAATCCGTCCGCGCGATGTCGGTGAAAATGAACCCGATCTCGGGGTCGGCGACGGTCTTCTTGTAAAAATTTTCCACCAGGAACTGGATGTCGGCGGAGGTTTCTATGTCGTGCACCTTTTTTTTTAATGATGAATGATGAATGATGAATGATGAATTTGGGATCGCCCATCATTCATCATTCATCATTATTGAATCACATCAGGCCAAAGATCTTGGCATATTTCATCATTTCGCCCACGTTCGATATCTTGATCTTGCCGAACATGACGGCGGACATCGGGTTTTCCTCGCCGCGCACAACTTTCACCAAAGTCTCGGCCTTTGTTTTGACGGTGCATTTTGGCTCGCCCGAAAAACCGGGGGCGACGGTCAGTTTGCCATTGGCGATCTCAACGGTAAAATCGCCGCCGCCGTCGCCGGAAATCTCAAAATGGAACAAAGTGGCCAATCCTTCGAGGGCTTCGGGCGTGGCCTTTTGGGGCAGTGAATTGATGAACTCGGCAGCGGTCATGCGCAATTTCTGGTTTAAGTTTGTGTAAAAATTGGTCGAAACCCGGCTTGATCCGGGCAATTTTTCAACCTTCGCGGCCAAAGGTAATTGGCCATGCAACATTTCAAAATCACCCCAATCCGGCTCTTGCTGCTCGAAATCATGCTTTTCTCCATCTTAAAAAGTTGCGCTTTGCCCAGCCCGGCGCGGGTCGAAATCCCGGACAAGTTCGAGTGGCAGGGGCATCGCGGCTGCCGGGGGCTGTTGCCCGAAAACACCGTTGCCGCGTTCGTCCGTGCGCTCGAATTTCCAGCGGTCACGACGCTCGAACTTGATGTTGTAATTACAAAAGACCGACAAGTTTTGGTCTCGCACGAGCCGTTTTTCAACCCCGAAATCTGTCTGAAACCGAACGGCGACACGATCACCCAAAAGGAGTCATTGGCCCTGCCGTTCCTCGACCTGACCGTGGCCGAAATCCAAAAATATGATTGCGGGATGCGCGGGCATCGCCGTTTTCCCGAACAAAAAGCCCAAAAAGCAATCAAACCCACCCTGCTCGAAGTCGTCGAGGCCGTCCGAAAAGCGCACCCAAACCGGACTGTTTTTTGGAACATCGAGATAAAATCGGCCCCGGAGGGTTATGGGAAATTCGTCCCGTTCCCGGAAGGGTCCGTCCGTTTGGTCCTTGCCGAGATCCGTTCGCTGGGCCTCGAAAAAAGCGCGACCATCCAATCTTTCGACCTGGCAGTGATGCAGGAAATCCATCGGGTCGGCACGTCGGCACGGCTTTCTTTCCTCTCGGAAAACCGTTTTTCGCTCGACAAAAACCTGACAAACCTCGGTTTTGTGCCCGATATTTATTCGCCCTATCACCTCCTCGTCACGCGCGGCCTCGTCGATTCCTGCCACAAAAAAAACATGAAAATCATCCCGTGGACGGTCAACGACACGGCCCGGATGCGGGCCTTGATCAATATCGGCGTGGACGGGATCATCACCGATTACCCGGACCGGATTGTTGTTTCAACTAAAATTCAAAAATGAAGATCGACCATATCGGCATCGCCGTCCGCGACCTCGCCGCCTCCAACGAGCTTTGGGCAAAACTCCTCGGCCAACCGCATTATAAAATAGAACCGGTGGCCTCCGAAAATGTCGCGACGGCGTTTTTCGCGGCGGGCGAGCCCAAAATCGAGCTGCTCGAATCCAGCCATCCCGACTCGGCAATCGCCCGTTTTTTGGAAAAGCGCGGCGAGGGGATCCACCATATCGCGTTCGAGGTCGAGGACATCCTCGCTGAGATGCACCGGCTTGAAAAGGAGGGTTTTACACCGCTTTCGCGAACGCCAAAATTGGGCGCGGACAACAAGCTCGTGCTTTTTTTTCACCCAAAAACGACGGGCGGCGTGTTGGTCGAGCTTTGCCAAACGGTTGGCACAAAATAAAAAAAAGGGCCACTACGATTGCCCAACTTTTTCAGTTTCGAGACCGCAGTGGCCCTCCTTTGGCCGGGCCAAATACTCGGCCATTATTTGTCAAAAAAACCTCACTCGATCAACATCCTTTGCCCCGGCACGAGCTGTTCGCCGACATCCAGTTTGTTGATCTCTCGAAAGCGGTTGATATCCATTTTGTATTTCCGGGAAATGATCGGCGCGGTATCGCCCTCGCTCACAACGTGGATCTGGCTGGCCCCGCTCGGCTGCACTTTTGATTGAAAATCATGGACAACTGGCCTCGATTCGGGCGTTGCCGAGATCTCGCGGGCAGCCCGGACAGCCACACCGACATTGCCGCCGCCGGATTTTGGCGTAAAATCAGAGGCCGCAGGGGTGGTTTGCTCCTGTTTTTTGAGGCATTCACAGTCGTTCACCAAGATCCGCTGGCCCACTTGGAGCATCATTTTTTCGTCCAAAAAGCCGTTCATCCGCATCAACCTTTCGAGCGTATAGCCGTAGGTGCGCGCGATTTTCGACAGGTTGTCTCCCTCCAAAATAGCGTGATAGCAATCGCCCACCGGGGTGACATATTGAACGGTGGTGGCCGCCGGGGCCGAATAGGTCATTGAGTAAATGGCCGGTTTTGCCGCCTCTTTTGGGGGCGTGGCAGTCCCCACAGTCTGCAATTTTTGCCCCGGATAAAGGATCGTGTTCCGCAGGATGCCGTTGATTTTTGCAAGGTCCGTCGCCGTCAGCCCATAAGCCGCGCCAATGGTCGTGAGGTTTTCGCCCGGCTGGATGACGTGCCAACCATCGGTGCTGCGTTCGACAAAATGCGCCGTTTTTGGCCCGGCCACGGCCATTTCAACAGGCTTTGAATGGAAGCGGACACCGCCCCCGGCGGACATTTCCTGCGGTTTCGGGGTCGCTTTCACGCCTGTCTTGGTGGCCGAAAAACCGGATTCAACCGGTTTTACAACCTCGATTGCACCGTAAGAACCATCGACGGCGAGATAGGAACAGGCCGAAATATCGTCGGTCGCGAGCCTGTTCCAGCCTTTCAAATTGGCCACCGAGAGCCCATATTGACGGGCAATCCGGTACAGGTTTTCACCTTTTTGGACGAGGTGATAGCCCTGTTTTTCCGGAAAATTGCAGGTCGAAACAGGCGTGTTCACGGCATATTCAACCGCATTCATTGGCCGATAGCCACCGCCAGCGGAGAGGTCTTTGTCTCTCGTTTCGTCGATTTGGTTATAGGTAATGGGGGCGGCAGATGCACCCGCCCGGTCGCGCTCTGTAACGTAAGTGTCTGAATATGAATAGGTTACGACTGGTGCGGGCTGCTTG
>JANOQP010000441.1:0-7972 GCA_031414895.1 Saprospirales bacterium | reverse complement strand
GGCGGCCATTTTTTCGAGTGCCGTGCTTTTGTCGGCGGTTATTTTTAGGGCCTCTTCCTCGGTCAATTTACCCGAGTCGAGGTGGTCGTCGAGCCAATCCTCGGAAAGGTCCGTGCCAACCTGCACCCAAGAGGCGTTGCGGTTTTTCGGGATGGTGTTCACGAGTTTGTACTCGTTGCTGGCTCCGGGGACAAAATCGGTATCATAGACCGCCGCGATCTCGAACTGTAGACGGGACAAATAGTCCCGGGCGGCGGTGGCATATGGCTCCAATTTGAGTGCGGGCGCATTTTCGACCACGAAATGCATCGTATTTGAGGTGTATTCGCAACGGATCATCTCGGTCTTTGAAGTGGTCACCAGGCGGTCGCTCCGGCCTGTGTATTTGAACGAAAACGTTTTGGTGTCCTTGCCCTCCTTTGCCAAACTGAACGGCTCCCACCCGGTCGAGACCTTTTTGAACTCAATAAACGTGGGGACCTCCGCCTCAAATTCGCTCCAAACCGTCGGGATATCGGCGTGCTGGAAAAACCAGTCCGGCACCCCGATCGCATCCTCGTTGCGGATGGTGTATTTGATCTCGAAAACACTGCCCTCGCGGATGGCCGGAAGGGCAAATTTTCGGACCGAATAGTTTTTGGACAATTTTTCATCAAAAACCTGGTCCTTATCAAGCTCGGTCTCCACGACTTTGCCGTTTTCGAGGTTGTAACTTGAGGCCTTGAATTCGGAAAATTTTTCACGGCCATAAAATTGGATGGCTCGATCGGCGAGTTGATAGCCCTCTTTTTTAAAGACCTTGATCCTCAAATGCCGCTCGAACATTTGAGAAAACCCCCTGTCCTGTGAATAAGGGTGCGTCACCTCGCCTTTGTCGAACAAAATGACCGCCGCCGCTTCCGGGTCGGCGGCGTAATTTTTCATGGAGATTTCCTCGTCGGAAACTTTGCCGAACTTGGCCTTCAATGCTGTTTTTTGTGAAAATAGGGGGTTGAAAAAAAGCAGGGCGAGCATCAGGGCGATGCCGTGGACGGGCGTTTTCATTGGGCAGGTTGAATTTATTGGTGAAATAAAAGGGGATCCGGCCGGGTAGATTATCGATTGCCCGGTTCACAAAAATCCGGGATGGCTCATTTTTTTTGATGCCTTTTAAAAAAATGATACTGGGCCGGCTTCGGTTCTTTTGGCGGCATCTTGCCTAGCGCGATGTACAGGTTCACCCCCCAAAAAGGGCGCGCATCGAGCGCGTTTTTCCTGACCGAGGTGAGGGCCGGGGCAGTTTTGCTGGCTTTGGAAACACGCGTCTCCCGGCCAAGCTGTCCGACCGCCCCAACATGAAAATCCAGTCCGATGCGCCTGAAAATTTGGACATTATGACCCAAAATAAAGCCCAAAGCTGCCTTGTTGGCCTTTTTTTCCAAACCGATATATCTATCCGGCGAATGAAAACCGCCCTCCAAACGCCAATCCGTGGTGCGCAATTTTTGTACGACCACGCCCGCAAATGGGGACCGGCCCCATTTTTCACCGTTCAAATAGTAGCGCGATTGCAGCGAGACCACGGTCTTGTTGTTTGAGCCCTCATCGTTCCCGTTTTTGCCCGATGCCGACCCTGAAAGTTGGACGCTGAATTTTTTGTTGATTTTGTACTCAAAGCCCACATCGATGATGCCCGCCGAACTTTCAAGGTCGAGCAAAAGGATGCCGCCCCCTTTGAGCATGGCTTTTTGGGCGCAAACATTTTGGGCCGAAAGAATGATTGCTATGAGGGTGCTGAGGATGGTTTGGGTTTTCAATTGCATGGCGAAGCTGATTTTGTTGAAAGGGGTTTTTGCGGTCGGCGAACTGCCCAGACGGCCCTGCAATTTTAATTGTCAGCCAACGAACTTGGCGATAGTTTTACCCAAAATCGATGAAATTTCATGAAAATTCACCCTTTTGGGTAAGTTTTTGGGCAGGCGGATGCCACGTTGGACTTTTGCCCGAACCAAAATCGGGCTGTTTTACAAATACCCTTTCGCCTGCAACCGAAAAAGCTCCGCATATTTCCCGCCATGCTCCACCAGTTCCGCATGACTGCCGATCTCGAGCAATTGCCCATTTTCGAGGAACAAGATCCGGTCGGCCATCCGGACGGTCGAAAAGCGGTGGCTGATCAAGACGGCTGTTTTTCCCAAGATCAATTCTGAAAAGCGGACAAAAACCTCGTGCTCGGCCCGTGCATCGAGCGCGGCGGTCGGTTCGTCGAGGATGAAAAGTTGCGCGGGGCGCATGTACGCGCGGGCGAGGGCGACCTTTTGCCATTGCCCGCCGGAAAGTTCGACACCGCCGGAAAATCGTTTTCCGAGGTGCGTTTCGTACTTTTTTGGCAGCGGTTCGATGACGGCATCGGCGAGGCTTTTTTCTGCTGAATTTTCGATAAGCCCCTGATTGTCAAGCGATTGGATGTCGCCAATGGCAATATTCTCGGAGGCCTTCAACTGGAATTTCACAAAATCCTGGAAGATGATCCCGATCTCGCCGCGCAGGTCGGCGAGGTCGTAATCGCGCAGGTCGCGGCCATCGAGGAGGATGCGGCCCCCCGTCGGTTCGTAAAGGCGGGCGAGGAGCTTGACGAGGGTCGTTTTTCCCGCACCGTTTTCGCCGACGAGGGCCAGTTTTTCGCCCGCACGGAGGTCGAACGTGAGGGCCTTGATGGCGTATTTTTCGGAATCCGGGTATTTGAAAGAGACATTTTCAAACCGGAAACCGGTCTTTATCGGCCTCGGTATTGAAAGTAATTTTTTATCTAAATCATTGACAATCAATGGTTTTATCTCAAAAAAATCGAACAGGTCCTGCAAATAGAGCGACGACTCCGCGATGCGCGAAAACCGGCTCACGATGCCCTGCAAAAGCCCCTGCACCCGCTGAAAACTGCCCGCCAAAAACGTCAGCGAACCGAGCGAGATCAGCCCGACGACCGCCTGCCCAATGATGAAAACGTAGGCCCCGTAATAGGCCACCGTCCCGATCGAGGCCCAAACCGCGCCCCAACCTGCCCGGCGGATCGCGACATTTTTGTTGGCCAAATAATAGCGGTCGGCGATTTTTTCAAAACGGTCGGCAAGGAAATTTTCGAGGCCAAAGGACTTGACCTCCTTCGCCGTTTGGTCGCTCGCGCCGATGAAACGGAGGTAGTCCAGCTCCCGCCGTTCGGGGGTCCAGGAGCGGGTGAGCGAGTACGATTCGCGGTTGAAACGGGTCTCCGAAATGAAACTCGGGATGACGGCCAACGCGAGGATCCCCAACAGCCACGGGTTGAACGCGATGAGGCCGGCGGCGAGGAAAAGCACCGTCGCCACCTCTTGCAATTGCGTTAGGACCATGCTCATCAGCACCGTCCGGCTGGTGGTTTGGGTGCGGGCGCGTTCGAGCTTGTCGTAAAAAGTGGCGTTTTCAAATTGATAAAGGTCGAGCGTGGCCGCGTGTTTTATGAGGTCGACGGAGGTTTTGTTGCTCACGAGGTCGCCCAAAAGGCTGTCGATCAGGGTGACGGCGCGGCCCAAAAGGCTCTGCAAAATGACCAGGCCAAATTCCGTGGCGACGAGCCAAAGGAGTTTTTTTTGCTGAAAAATGGCCATCCAGCCCGCTTTTTCGCCCAAATCGAGGTTTTTGGAGATCAAAACAACGTCGTCGATAATGATCTTCCCGACCCAAAGCATGGCCAGCGGAATGGCCGCCCCGACCAATCGGAGCAACACATTGGCCACGGTCATCTGCGGCGATACCTGCCAAATCATCGCGAAAAAACGGGGGACGTTGCGGAGGCTTTCGAGCTGTTTTAGGAAGTGATTTTTGGGTTTTGACATAGATTTTTTTGATTGGAGCGGATAATTAAGAACACGGTTTGGGGCGCACGGTTTTGGGAAAAAAGTTTTGGCCGACCCGACGGAGTGATCTTTTCACAGGAACATTTCCCCCAAATGCGCCAGCCCGATGGCATCGACCTCTTTTTACCTTGAAAAATCGCTGCTGGGGTAAAGGATTTTCAAGGTAAAATCGGTTTTTCGGGAAAACCCGCCGTGTTTTTCAACCCCAAAAAATATTCCCCCGCTTTTATTTGAAAAATAATTTGGTTGCCTACTTTTGAACGCAAACATTTGCGCCATGGCCACGACATCCAATACCACCACGATCAAGCCCGGAAAAATCCTCCTCGCCGAGCCGTTTATGCTCGACCCGTATTTCCGCCGGGCGGTCGTCCTGCTCGCCGAGCACCGCGAAGACGGCTCGGTCGGCTTTATTTTGAACAAGACCATCGACCGGCGGATCAACGAACTGATGGCCGATTTCCCCGAATTTGACGCGGAGGTTTTTTACGGCGGCCCCGTGGCGACCGATACGCTCCATTATATCCATTGCGTCGGCGGCCTTTTGGACGATTCCATCCCAATCGTGCGCGGCGTTTGGTGGGGCGGCGATTTTGACAAGCTCAAATTCCTGATCGAGCAACAGCTCATCGATAAATCGCAGATCCGGTTTTTTGTCGGCTACGCGGGCTGGAGCGCAAGCCAATTGGCCGAGGAAATGGAATCCGGCTCGTGGCTCGTGGCCGATGGCGACTCCAATTATGTGTTCAAAACGCGCCCGAAAAAACTCTGGACCGAGGCGATGAAGGACCAAGGCGACACGTTTTCGGTCATTTCGGAGATGCCGGATGATGCCAATTGGAATTGAAAGGCAAAAGTTTAAAGTCAAAAGGCAAAAGTGCGATCCGCCCACTTTTGCCTTTTGCCTTTTCACTTTTGCCTTTTGAAATCAAACCACCACGTTCACCAACCTGCCGGGGATAAAAACCAGCTTTTTCACCGGGTTGCCATCCACCCATTTTTGCACGGATTCGAGCGCGAGGACGGCGGCCTCGACCGTTTTTTGGTCGGCATCGGCGGGCATTTCGATGGTCGCGCGGAGCTTTCCGTTGACCTGCACGGGATAGTTTATCGAGTCCGTTTTCAGCCATTTTTCGTCCAAAATGGGCCAATTGGCATCGCAAACCGTTGTTTTGTGGCCCAATTTTTCCCAAAGTTCTTCTGCCATGTGCGGTGCAAAAGGCGCGAGCATCACCACAAGCGGCTCCAAAACGGCGCGTTTCGAGCAGTTCAATTTTTTCAGCTCGTTCGTCGCGATCATGAAACTGGAAATGCAGGTGTTCATCGAAAAACGCTCGATGTCCTCGCTCACCCGCTTGATCGCGGTGTGCAAAACGCGCATTTCGTCGCGGGTCGGGGTCTCGTTTTTGATGGCGGGGCCGTCGGATTTTTCACCAAAAAAGAGGCCCCAAAATTTGCGGAAAAAGCCCTGCACGCCCGTGATGCCCTTCGTGTCCCACGGTTTGGCGACCTCGATGGGGCCGAGGAACATCTCGTACAGCCGGTAGCAATCCGCGCCATATTGGGCCACCATATCGTCGGGATTGACGACGTTGAGCTTTGATTTCGACATTTTTTCGACCTCGGTGCTGCACAAAAACTGGCCGTTCTCGTCGACCTTAAAATTGGCCTTTTCAAAAAGGTACGATTTCGAGGCCTTTTTGAGGTCCAAAAAATCGTTTTCGACGATGTTCACGTCCACATGGATGCGCGTGAAATTGGTCGGCCCATATTTCCCTATGAGATTTTGGGACACGAAAAGTTGCTGCATTTTAGGCTTGTCTTCGAGCAGAATCAGTGGTTCGCTGCCTCCAATTGCCTTATGGATAATGCTCACAAAATATTCTGGCTCATTTATACGGTCAATCAAATTTTCATTGAAAAGCACGAGCAACCGCTTGCCTTTTGACCGCGCCGATTCGGCAATACGTTCAAGACTGTCCTTTAATTTGTAAGATTTAACCTCTATCACAAGATTGTTCGTGTCAAAAGCAAAATCAAACGTGGTGTCGGCACGTTCACTCGGCAGGGTTGTTTTGACTGGTTTCGAGTCCGCAAAAAATGGCTGCAGGACTTTCAACCAAAGATATTCCTCAAAAAACCGCTCCTTCGCCCGGTATGCAAAACTGGACCGCCCCTGGATCATGCCGGGGTTGAACAATTTTTTGGCAAATTCCCGCTCCGGCACGAGGCCGAGGTCGAACATAAATTGGTTCCAAAAACGCGAATACAGCAGGTGGCCGACCGCGTGCTCGGAGCCGCCGATATAAAAATCGACCTGGTTCCAATAATTGACGGCCTTTTTGGAGGCGAACGCGCGGCCATTTTTCGCGTCCATATATCGGTAAAAATACCATGACGATCCGGCCCAACCGGGCATCGTCGAAAGTTCATAGGGGTATTTTCCCCCATAAAGCCAGCCCTCGGCGCGGCCCAGCGGCGGTTCGCCATTTTCTGTCGGCAGATATTTGTCGATTTTCGGGAGGACGAGCGGGAGGTCCTTATCGGCGACGAGATAGGGCAGGCCGTCTTTGTAAAAAATCGGCACCGGCTCGCCCCAATATCGCTGGCGGCTGAAGATCGCGTTGCGCATCCGGTACTGGATCTTCCCCCGGCCGAGCTTCTTTTTTTCCAAAAATTTCAACAGTTCGGGCATCGCCCCGGCGTAGGTTTTTCCATTGATAAAACCGCTGTTGATGTATTTCCCCTCTTTCGTCGGGTCGGCATTTTTGTCGATATCTTGTTGATTGTCAAGAATTTGTACAATCTTCAATTTGAAATGTTTGGCAAAGTTCCAATCGCGCTGATCGCCCGACGGGACGGCCATGACCGCGCCGGTGCCGTAATTTGCCAGCACATAATCGGCGATGAAAATCGGCACTTTTTTCTTGTTGAACGGGTTGACGGCATACGCGCCCGTGAACGCGCCGGTCACTTTTTTCGCCTCCGATTGCCGCTCAACATCGCTCCGCGAACCGGCCCATCTGACATAATCATCGACCTCGCCGCGCAGTTTTTCGGTAGAAACCTGGCCGACGAGTTCATGTTCCGGGGCCAAAACGAGAAAAGTTGCCCCAAAGATGGTGTCGATCCGCGTCGTGAAAACCTCGATTTCCGCGCCCGCGTGGCCCGCGACGGCAAATTTGACCGACGCGCCCTGCGAGCGGCCGATCCAGTTGCGCTGCTGTTCTTTGATGCTGTCGGGCCAGTCGATTGTGTTGAGGCCGTCGAGCAAGCGGTCGAGATAGGCGGTGATCCGCATCGAGAACTGCTTCATTTTTTTCCGTTCGACCGGGAAGCCGCCGCGCTCGGAAAGCCCGTCCTTAATTTCATCGTTCGAGAGAACGGAGGCGAGACCGGGGCACCAGTTGACGAAAGTTTCCTCCGGGAAGGTGAGGCGGTATTTCAACAAAATGGCCTGTTGCTCGGCCTCCGAAAAGCCGTTCCAATCGGCGGCGGAAAAAACGGGCGTTCCCTCATCGCAGGCGGCGAGGACGGACTTGTTGCCCTTTTTTGAAAAAACCTTTGTGAGCTGCGCGATGGGCAGGGCCTTGTCCGCTTTTTTGTCATAATAATGGTCGAAAAGCCTGCTGAATATCCATTGCGTCCAGCGATAATAGTCCGGTTCGGAGGTGCGCACCTCGCGCGACCAATCGAACGAAAAACCGAGGTTGTCGAGCTGTTGGCGGTACCTTTTGAGGTTTTTTTCGGTCGAAACGGCGGGGTGGATGCCCGTTTGGATGGCATATTGCTCCGCAGGGAGGCCGAACGAATCGTAGCCCATCGGGTGCAGGACATTGAACCCGCGCAGCCTTTTGTAGCGCGCCAAAATATCGGACGCGATATAGCCGAGCGGGTGGCCGACGTGCAGCCCCGCGCCGGAAGGGTAGGGGAACATGTCGAGGATATAATATTTCGGCCTGTCGCCGCCATTTTTGACCTGATAGGTGCGGTTTTTTCGCCAATTTGTGCGCCACTTTTTCTCTATTTCGCTTGGCCGGTATTCCATATTTTTGTGCAGATTTAAGGATGTTGATTTGCGAATTGGGCGGCGAAAGTAG
>JANOQP010000440.1:0-21092 GCA_031414895.1 Saprospirales bacterium | reverse complement strand
TCATTTATCGTTCATCATTCATCATTAAAAAATGACCCTCCTCTTTTTCTGGAAATTGGCCGCCATCATGCTCGCGCTCGGCTATGCGGGCTTGATGGCGGCCTATTTTTTGGGGTGGAAAAAATTGCCGGTTTTTGAACCGGGTCCCGGATTAAATGAGGGGGTGGCTTTAAGTCACCCCCTTATTGTTCAAACAGGCCCAAAATTGTCCATAATTATAGCTGCGCGAAATGAAGAACTATCTATCCTAAATTGTATAAATTCTATCTTAAACAACGACTATCCAAAACACCTTTTTGAGATAATCGTGATAGATGATTTTTCAGAGGACATGACTGTTGAACTTATTGAATTGCAACACTTTACCAATGTCCGCGTAATAAAACTGTCTGATTTTATAGATGATAGGAACGCGATAAATTCGTTCAAAAAAAAGGCGATTGAAATTGGGATAAATCACTCAATTGGCGAACTAATAATTACCACAGATGCCGACTGTATCGTGCCGAAAAATTGGCTGTTTTTATTGACCAGTTTTTATGAAAGAAACAGGTCGCGCATGATAGCCGCACCAGTCAATTTTTACCAAGAAAATACTTTGTTGGAACGTTTCCAGTCGCTCGATTTCGCGGGCATGATGGGCATCACCGGCGCAGGCATCGCGGGCGGCTGGCAGCACATGGCCAACGGCGCGAACCTCCTTTTTGAACGAAAAACCTTTGAGGAAATCGGCGGCTACGGCGGTATTGATGGCCCCGCGTCGGGCGACGATATGTTGTTGATGCAAAAAATCGGGCAGCGGTGGCCGGGCAGCGTCCTTTTTTTGAAAAACCGGGACGCGACGGTCCTCACAAAAGCAAAACCCGATTGGGCCGGCTTCTTTTCACAGCGGCTCCGTTGGGGGACAAAATCATCGGTCTATCCCGAAAAATTGGTCACGGCCACGCTCGGTCTCGTTTGGCTTTTTTGTGTCAACTTGATCCTTTCAACCATTTTTTGGCTGGCTTTTGGTCGAAATTGGGGATGGTTCATCCTTTTTCAATTTGCCCTAAAAATGCTCGCCGACTTTTTTTTCCTCCGCCAAATGACCGGATTTTTCAATCGCCGCGATTTGATGAGGTGGTTTTTGCCGTCGTTTTTCATCCATATTTTTTACATCGTTGCGGTCGGGACGGCGAGCATTTTTGTCAAAAAATATGAATGGAAGGGCCGGCGCGTTTCCTGAATTTTCACAAAAAAAGGGCGGTTTCACATCGAAACCGTCCTTTTTTTGTGAAACTCGACCCAGAAATCAATCGAACAAAGTCACTTTCAGCCCCATCCGGATGCTCGTCCGCTGTTTTTGTAGCGCGGTCACGGGCTGCGTTGGGCCGCCGGAAGTATTGAAACGCGCCCGCAAAACAATGTGGGTCGCGCCGCGGACGCGCTCAAAACGGGCAGCGTCCATCGTGACAAAAATCGGTGGGAGGACCGTTTTTGCGGTCACGTTGCCATCGGCATCCACTTCGGCAGGGCCGAGAAAAATGGCCTCATTTTCAAAAAGCGAATCGATCGACTGATTTTGGCCGTCCAAAAAGATGATCTGTGTCGAAAGTCCGACGGGCATCTCGTTTTCGGTGATGATCTTGAACTCTGCCTCGCGCACCTTCCCGGCGTCGAGCGTGCCGTAGCCGCCAAAATCAACATCGAGCGTGTCCTGCACGACAAAATCCTTTGCGTATGCCCGCAGCGGCAGTTCGACCCGGACACGCAATTGCACCCGCGATTCGTCGGTGATGAAACCGATAAAATCCGGGTTGTTGTCCGGGTTGGAAATACCGTCAAAATCATAGATGAGCGCGACGGGCTGCGTGTTGAAGATCTCCTTGATGTTCGAGTTGTTTTTGTCAAAATAGAACTCCGTCACCTTCGTCTGGCCGATTTCCTGCAAGCTCGGATAGTTCGCACTGATGTCGTTCACGACGGATTGGCCGTCAAAATTGAGCTCGGAACCGTCTTTTAGCACCACTTTCATCTCATTTATTTTGGCTGCCGTCGGAAAGCCGAACGAGTTCAAAATGTACGCCGTGACCCGCGGGTCGTCGAACTGGATCTTGCCCGCACCCGCCACGAACGAGTAAATATCAATCGGGATCGTGTCGGGCTGGCCGTCGTCGGTGAGCGGATAAGTGGTGCTTTCCCAAAAACCCTCGACATATTTGAACTTGAGGCCGAAGCCATAAAGCCCGACCGCGAACATCAAAGTGGGCGAGCCATCGGGCAAAAACGCCTCATAATGCACCCTAATCGTATCGTTCGCCGATTCGAGAAAATAGCCCGCCACGTCCAGCGAATCGGGACTCAAATAATAGCCCGCCCCGGTCGGCGGACATTGAAATTCGTAGTTGAACGGCACCCCGTCCTTCGTCATTTCGTCCACAATGATGCGGACCTTGATTGTTTCGGTTGTCAGATTGACCGCGCCGCCGACGAATTTTCCGGCCTTCAAAAGCACTTTTCGGATATGAAGTGACGACGGGGCTTCGAGCGGAACGAGGATTTCAGTGTTCGGGAACTGGATTGGGATGGGCGGCAATTGGTCAAAAAAAGTGAACAGCTCCGTCGCATATTTCTCCGCGAGGTCGCCCTGATAATAGAATGTCATCTTCCCGTCCGGCGCGATGAGAAGCTTCGCGGCGGTGTCCACGAGTGTTTTTTGCAACAAATCCTCGATGCCGATGGAGGTCTTGAACAGCGGCACGGCCCATTCGCTCTCATGCTCCGTCGGTTGGAGGTTGCTGAAATCCGTTTTTTTGCAGGAAAAAAAGAGGGCGAGGCAGGCCGTCAAAATGGCGGCGGCGAGGGGGCGGGAAATTGTTTTTTTCATAGATCGAGAGATTGGGCTTGACCCCTAAATTTGATTTTATTTTTAAAAACCTGCCAAAACGGCTACTTTTGACCAATAAAATACGCCAACATGGTTGCCGAACCGACAAACAGCATCATTGCCGAATTGCCTATTAGCGGGGAATTCCTGCAAATTTTGGACAATCTGCCATCCTCACAACAACAGGTTTTGATGGAATACGCCAATTATTTGGCGCATAAATACGCCCAAAACCAGCCGTCAAAAAAGAAAAAACGCCAAGCCGGGACATTTCAGGGCTATCTGGTTTTCATGGCGGAAGATTTTAACGCGCCGTTGGACGAGTTCAAAGAATACATGGCATGAGACGCTTTTTACTGGACACCCATGCCTTGATCTGGTTTTTTGAAAATGACGCGAAATTGCCCGCCGATGTCAAAATATTGATAGAAAACCCTGAAAACGAAGTCTTCGTATCCATCGCATCTTTTTGGGAAATTGCCATCAAAAAAGGTTTGGCCAAACTTTCCATCCAAAAATCCGTGGACGAGATGTTCGGGGAATGCGCCAATCAGGACATCCGGGTTTTGGCGATTTCCCGAAAGGAAATTGTGCATGTCGAAACGCTGCCGTATCACCACGGAGACCCGTTTGACCGGATTATTGTCGCAACCAGCTTCGTTCAAAACCTTGAAATCATCAGCGTGGATTCAGTTTTTGATGATTATTTGGTCAAAAGGGTTTGGTGAGCCTCAAATCTCCACAACCTCCCCAAGTTCAGGTATCACCACGTTCCCAAAACCGTTTTCAGTCAAATATGCGGCCCATTTTTCCTGCCTTTCGAGCGTTCCGTGGACAAGGAAAACCGTCTTCGCCCGCTCCTTTTGGTTGGCCAACATCGCCAGCATTTCGACCCGGTCGCCGTGCGCGCTGAACGAGTCCATGATCTCGATCCGGCAGTTCACCTGTTTCCGTTCGCCGAAAAAATTGAGTTCCGTCGCGCCCTCACGGAGTTGTCCGCCGGGAGTGCCCGGCGAGCAATAACCGACGATGAGCAGCGTGTTTTTCGGGTTTTCGATGTTGTTGAACATATGGTGGCGGATCCGCCCGGCGTTCATCATGCCCGACGAGGCGATGATGATGGCCGGTTCCTCGAGCGTGTTTATCGCCTTCGATTCCTCGCTCGTTCGGACATAATGGAGGTTCTTAAAACCAAACGGGTTTTCGTCCTCCAACATATAACGGTGCAATTGCGCATCGAAACATTCCGGGTGGTGGATAAAAATATCGGTCGCGTTCACGGCCAGCGGACTGTCCACGAAGACCTGCACACGGGGCAGTTTTCCGAGCTTCGCCAATTGGTCGAGCATGAAAACGATCTCCTGCGTCCGCCCGACGGCGAAGGCCGGGATGAGCAGTTTTCCCCGGTTTTCGACACAGGTTTGATGCACGATTTGGGTAAATCGCTCGATTTCGCCCGGCGCGGATTCGTGCTCGCGGTCGCCATAGGTGCTTTCGCAAATGATAAAATCCGACGGCGGCATTTCGTGTGGGTCGTCCAAAATGGGGCGGTTCGGGCGGCCGATATCGCCCGTGAAAGCGAGCCGCGTTTTTTTGCCGCGCTCCTCGATTTCGAGCGTCACCGAGGCCGAGCCCAAAATATGCCCCGCGTCGCGGAAAAGCACCCGGACGTTCGGGTGGACGCGCACGGTGTGCTCGTAATTATAGCTTTGAAAAAGCGCGAGGGCCTTCGCCACGTCCTCCACTTTATAGAGCGGCTGTTCCTCCAGTTGGCCCTCTTTGAGGTGCTTGTTTTCGCGGGCGGCGTCTGATTCTTGGATTTTTGCGCTGTCCAAAAGCATGATCGCGCAAAGGTCGCGCGTCGCGTGGGTCGAATAAATAATGCCCTTGAAACCATCGGCGACGAATTTCGGGACGCGCCCGATATGGTCGATATGCGAATGCGAAAGGATCAAACAGTCGATTTCCTTCGGGTCAAAAAGCCATTTTTCGTTGAAATCGCGCATCGTATTTTCATGCCCCTGATAAAGCCCGCAATCGAGCAGGATCTTGAAACCGTTGTCGAGCGTCACCAAATGGCAGCTCCCGGTGACCTCGCGGGCGGCGCCGCAGAATTGGATCTTCATGTCTTTTCGTTCAAAAGTTTTCTCAAAAAATGGGTGACCACAAAGGTCACGGTGTGTTCACAAAGGTCGCAAAACTTTTGGTCAATTCTTTTTCATCAAAAGCCAACCGTTCACCGACTCCATTTGGAGCCCGGCATCCGATTTTCGGATGTTGATATTGTTGAGGAGCAACCGCCCGCTCATCTTGTTCCCGGCAAAATCGAGATGGTCGAGCGAGTCGATCAACGTGCTGTTTTCGTGTTGTTTTCCCCATAAATCGTCCAAAACGGGCTGGATCATGGTCGTTTTCCCATCAAAAACAACCGAACGCCCGTCCTCCAAAATGTAAAAAATGCTGGCAGTATCGCCGCCCCCGCGCGACCGGTCGCATTGGTACAAACTATCAAAACCGCTGATGGAGACCGATTTGACCGGGTTTGAATTTTGCCGGTAAAGGCTCGCAAAATCGGTGTACCCATCTTTCGCGTAATTTTCAGAAATGCCCAACGCGTGCTTCAAAGTGCCCGACAGTTCCCATTTGGTCGAATCCTTTTTCAGCTCCGAAACAGGTTTTCCGAGCCATCCCGCGATCGGCCCGACGGCATCGCGCTCGGTCAAATAATGCACGAGGTCGTTCATCCGGGCAACATCGTCCCCTTTATATATGGAATCCTGTGGCACTGATTTCCCATCTTTCAAAAGCCCGTTTTTCTCCAAAAGCCCGGCCAGTATTTTCGTCTGCGCCCGCACCCCTGCGTCCATCCCGCCGATGCCCGGCATCAAATAAATGATGGAAAAAATGGCCAGCGAGATCGGGATGACGCGGATATCGTCCTTTTTTGAAAAAATAAAATAGGCCGCCATCAAGGTCAGCCACACCCCCAAGTGGGCGATCAAATAGCGGTCCTCGGTAAGCCCATATTCGGAGACCCGACGGCCAACGGCAATAAAAAGCAAGATCAACATCGGGGTCAAAATGGGCCAAAACCATTTTTTGAACCACGAAATGATGCCCGCATTGTCGAGCCTCGGCAACATGAAGTTCATCAGCCAAGTGAAGATCCCGGCGACCGAAAAACCGACCATCAGCGACGAGACCCAGCCTTTCGGGAGGTGCATCGAGATCAATATTTTGCCGGAATAGGCGTACAAAATGAAAAAATAGAGGATCGAAATGGGAATCAGGATCCATTTGACGAGGTTTTTGACCACCGTCTCGAACCGGATCTCGTCGTGGTCAAATTGAAAATCGCGCGGAAAATTGCTCAAAAAATAGACCGTTTGGAACAGCCCAAAGACCAGCGTCCACAGTTTTGCATACGTCTCGCCGCGAACGGAAAGGTCAAAAAGCGAGTTCGCTGCCAACAGCGCGATCAATAAACCGACCAATATCACGCCGCTGTAAAGTGCGCCCGACAAAAAATTAACGCAAAGCTGTTTGTTGAACTCCCAAAAATCGACCGTCGAACTGTCGCGGTCGAGATAGGCCGCAAAGCTCACGAGCAGGTGAAAAAGGAAGCTCAAACCGACATACCAAACGAGCAGTTTGATCTCCTGAAAACCGTCGAACGGGTCGAGCAGCCACCAGCAGCCCATCAAAATGGCCGCGCCGAGGGCTTGCATCGCCCATTTTAGGCCCATCAAATGCCCTTTTTTTTCGGAAAAAACGGCCAGCCCGACAAAAAGCGGCAGCCCGAGCGCGGCGACAAATGTGAGCCGAGCGGTCCCTTCCGGGTCGTCCTCCGATTTGTTGTGCTCGATGAGCCAAAACATGAGGCCGACCCCGGCCACCGCCGAGATCATGGCCAGCGGAAAACGGCGGGCGGCAAAGGCAATTTTGTCGGTCAGTTCGGCGACGGACGGGAAGCGAAGGTCCATGTTGATATTTTTGATTTGGTGAAATTCGTGGCTTAAAGGTGGA
Source organism: Saprospirales bacterium (assembly GCA_031414895.1). Lineage (GTDB taxonomy): Bacteria > Bacteroidota > Bacteroidia > Chitinophagales > Saprospiraceae > JANOQP01. Next base: position 14,200 of record JANOQP010000440.1, on the reverse strand, counting down.
AAATCCATTGAAAACGGCGCGGTTTGGGCCACTTTTTTTGGTAAAATCTTTCGCGGCCCGCCCATTTTCAAAATCAAAATCCAGCTACTTTCGCCCCTCATTTTAACGGCGGACGACTGACGGCCAACGACTGACGATTTTGGATCGCGCCGCCGTCCGCCGTTGGCCAAATTCTTTCTCATGCAGACCCGTCAACTTATCGAGTGCGTCCCCAATTTTTCGGAGGGTCGCGACCACGCCATCATCAAACAGATCACCGATGCCATCGAGTCGGTCGAGGGCGTGAGCCTCCTCGACGTGGACCCCGGCAAGGCGACAAACCGCACCGTCGTGACCTTCGTGGGCGAGCCTGGGCCGGTCGTGCAGGCCGCTTTTTTGGCGATAAAAAAGGCCGCCGAACTGATCGATATGTCGAAGCACACGGGCGAGCACCCGCGAATGGGCGCGACGGATGTCTGCCCGTTGATCCCGATTTCGGGCATTTCAATGGAAGAAACGGTCGGTTTTGCCCAAAAACTGGGCGAAATGGTGGGCCGAGAACTCCAACTCCCCGTCTATCTCTACGAATCCGCCGCGAGCCGCCCGGAGCGAAAAAACCTCGCCACCGTCCGCGCGGGCGAGTACGAGGGCCTTCCCGAAAAACTGCGCGACCCGGAATGGAAGCCCGATTTTGGCCCTGCCCGGTTCAACCCAAAAACGGGAGCGACGGTCATCGGGGCCCGCGATTTTTTGATTGCCTATAATGTTAATTTGAACACGACGAGCGTCCGGCGGGCCAATTCCGTCGCGTTTGACGTGCGCGAAAAAGGCCGCGTCCTCCGCGACGGCGACCCGATCACGGGCAAGATCGTGAAGGACGAAACGGGCGCGGAGGTCCGGCAGCCCGGCGTTTTGCCCGGCGTAAAGGCCATCGGCTGGTTCATCGAGGAGTACGGAATCGCCCAAATTTCGATGAACATCACCGACATCGGCCAAACACCGCTGCACATCGCGTTCGAGGAATGTTGCAAAAGCGCCGATCGCCGCGGGATGCGCGTCACCGGCAGCGAGCTGGTGGGCCTCGTGCCGCTCTCGGTAATGCTCGGTGCGGGCCGCCATTTTTTGGAAAAACAGGAACGCAGCACCGGCGTGAGCGAGGGGGAATTGATAAAAATCGCAGTCAAGTCGATGGGCCTTGCGGAAATCAGCGCATTCGACCCACAGAAAAAAATCATCGAATATAATATCGCCTCGGCCCGCAACGACAGGCCGCTTTTGGCCAAAAACCTCCGCGAATTTGCCGATGAGACGGCCTCCGAAAGCCCCGCGCCCGGCGGCGGAAGCATCGCCGCGTATGTGGGTGCGCTCGGTGCGAGCCTCGCGACGATGGTGGCCAACCTTTCTTCGCACAAAAAAGGATGGGATGCCCGCTGGCAGGAATTTTCGGTTTTTGCCGCCGACGGGCAATTGATGAAGGACGCTTTTTTGCGCCTCGTGGACGAGGACACGCGGGCCTTCAACTTGATCATGTCCGGTTTCCAGATGCCGAATACGACACCGGAGGAAAAATCCGCCCGAAAAATCGCCATCCAAGCCGCCACAAAAACCGCCATCGAGGTGCCGATGCAGACCCTAAAATTGGCCGTAAAATCGTTTGACCTCATCGAAAAAATGGTCGAGATCGGCAACCCAAATTCCGTCACCGACGCGGGCGTGGGCGCACTTTGCGCACGGGCCGCCGCGCACGGCGCATTTTTGAACGTGAAAATCAATGCCTCCGGCATGTCGGACAAAGAATTTGCCCAAAAGGTCGTCGCCGAGGGCGAGGCATTGGTCAAGATTTCGGATGAGCGCGAGACTGCAATTTTGGCGATGGTGATTGGCAAAATCTGAAAACCGCTTTTCTAAAAATCATTAAAAATGGCACAACCCGACCGCTCCGACGCGCCCCCGATTTTCGGGACTTGGCGGCGTTTTTACGTCATCGTTTTGCTCGCCCACGCCGTCGTGATCGGCCTGATGCGCTGGATGACCGTCTATTTTTCATGAATTTTGCGTAAAAATCCATGAACCAAAACATCCGCCGCCTTTTCGACATCGCCCAAAAGCCCGAACGCCAGATTATCGGACTGATGAGCGGCACGTCGCTCGACGGACTCGACATCGCGCTCTGCTCGATAAAAGGCAGCGGACGCGCCACCAAATTGACCCTCCGGTATTTCACGACGATGCCGTTTTCGGAGGATTTTCGGGTGAAGATCCGGCGCGTTTTTGCGAAGCAAACCATTGACTTTCAACAACTTGTGCTGCTCAACCCCGTCGTCGCGACGCACCATGCCGAGCTAATTTTGGCCGCTTTGAAAAGCTGGAAAATCAATCCATCAGAAATTGATTTAATCGCCTCGCATGGCCAAACGGTTTTTCACGCGCCACGCATTTTGCACGGCCTCGCCGATTGGCCAAACGCAACGCTCCAGATCGGCGACGGCGACCATATTGCCGTCAAAACGGGCATCACCACGCTCTCCGATTTTCGGCAAAAACATATCGCAGCGGGCGGCGAGGGTGCCCCGTTGGCCCTTTATGGCGACCATCTCCTTTTTTCAAAGGCCGACGAAAACCGGGTTTTGGTCAATATCGGTGGCATCGCAAACTTCACTTGGCTGCCTTCCGACGGCGGACGGCGGACGGCGGACGGCGGACGGCGGACGGCGGACGGCGGACGGCGAACGGCGGACGGCGGACGGCGAACGGCGGACGGCGGACGGTTGGCGACGAGCGCAGACCGCGTTTTTGCGACCGATTCGGGCCCCGGAAACACGCTATTGGATCATTGCGCCCAGCGTTTTTTTCAAAAAAACTTTGATGAAAACGGGGAAATCGCAGCCCCCGGAAAAATCAACGAGCCATTTTTGAACGCACTTTTGGCCGATCCATATTTTGAAAAACCCGTCCCGAAAACAACCGGGCCCGAACTTTTTGGCCCTGCTTATTTGGAAAAAGCCCAAAAAGCGAGCGGCACGGAAAATATTTCGCCCGCGGATTTGATGGCAACATTGACTTTTTTTTCGGCAAAAACATTGGCCGAGGCCATCAAAAAAGCGGCTGCGAACGACCAAATTTTGACCAAAGATTTGACCATTTATTTGAGCGGCGGCGGGGCGCACAACCCGGTCTTGAAAAAACATTTGGCCGCGCAACTCCCTGACAGCCAGTTCTTTATGTTCAATAAACTCGGTTTCGACGGCGACGCAAAAGAGGCAATCCTCTTCGCCGTTTTGGCCAACGAGGCCGTCGCGGGCGCACCGATGACCGCTTTTGGACTGACCGGCCAGCCGGGCGTTTCAATGGGGAAGGTGAGTTTCTCGAATTAAAAATCCATAAAAATGTCCAACGTCGAATTCGCCGATCCGCTCTGGTTTCTCGCCCTCCCCGGCCTCGCGGTGCTGGCATTTTTTTATTTCAAAAAAGAAAAAACCAGGCACGCTGCCCTGCGGATGCCCGGCCTCGCCGCGTTCGACGGCCTCGAAAATTGGCGGGGCAAATCGCGCCGCGCCCTGCCCGCGCTCCGTTTGCTCGCCTTCGCGGCCATCATCATTGCGCTCGCCCGTCCGCGCGAGGCCCTCGCCCCGGTCGATAACCAATCCGTCGGCATCGACATCATGCTCGTGATGGACCTTTCCAGCTCGATGTTGGCGAAGGATTTTTCGCCCGACCGGCTCGCCGTGAGCAAACAAATGGCCGCCGATTTTGTCGAAAAAAGGAGGACCGACCGCATCGGCCTCGTCTCGTTCGCGGGCGAGGCGTTCACGCAATGCCCGCTCACGACCGATCACCGCGTCGTGCAAGGCCTCCTAAACAGCCTCGCCGTGGGCCGCCTCGCCGACGGGACGGCCATCGGCATGGGCCTCGCGACCGCCGTCAACCGATTGACCGACACGAGTCGCCACGCGAAAAGCCAAATCATCATATTATTGACCGACGGGGTGAACAACGCGGGCTATGTCCTCCCGGAAAAGGCTGCCGAACTGGCCAAAACGCTCGGCATAAAAGTCTATTCCATCGGCGTCGGCTCGATGGGCGACGCGCTTTCCCCGGTCAGCCGGTCGGCGGACGGCGAATACATTTTCGGCCTGACAAAGGTCGAGATCGATGAAAATTTGATGGAAAACATCGCCACGGAGACGGGCGGACGGTATTTTCGGGCGACCACCGCGAAAGACCTCGCTGGGATTTATGACCAGATTGACCGCCTCGAAAAATCAAAAATAGACAGCCAGACCATCCTCCGCTACAAAGATATTTTTGGGAAATGGATCGCACTGGCGATTTTTTTGCTGGCCCTCGAAGCGGTTTTGAGGTGGACGGTTTTCGCCTGAAAAACTAATTTTTTGACTTCAAAACAGCCATCAAAATCCCCGCCGCGACCGCCGCATTGAGGCTTTCCGCCCCGCCCGCCGGGTCGCGGGGGATGGAAATCCGGGCCGTCAGTTTTCCTAAAATTTCTGCCGAAATGCCCGCGCCCTCGTTCCCGATGACGAGAATGCCGCCCGCCGGGAGCCCTTTTTTTTCAAGAAAAATATCGCGCCCGTCCATCGCCGCCCCGAGGACGGGGAGGCCGGGCGGCGCATTTTCCAAAATGTCATCCAAGCTGATTTCCGCCGCGCCGACGCGCAAAAACGCGCCCATGCTCGACTGGATGGACTTCGGGTTCCAGGCATCAACTGTCGTTCGCGAACTGAGCAAATTTGGCACGCCGAACCAATCGGCCAACCGCCAAATTGTCCCCAAATTGCCGGGGTCCTGGATGCCGTCGAGATAAAAATGCCAGCCGTTTTCGAGATTTTTGGTGAATAAATCAGGCGTTTCAGTCGGGATTTCACAAACGGCAAGGGCCTGATTTGGGGTCGATAGGCCGGAGATTTTTTTTAGTTCGGCCTCGGTGACGGGCTGCGCCATCTCGCCCAGTTTTGATAAAATGGCTCTGTTTTTTTCAAAAAAAAGATCGGTGGCAAAGACTTTCAGCGTTTTCACCCGCCGTTGCGAGAGCAGTTCGACGACCATTTTTTCGCCCTCGACAGTGAACTGGCCGAACTTGTGGCGGAATTTTTTTTCCCGCAGGGCGGTCAATTTGGAGAGCTGGTTGTGCGAAATCATTTATGGAAAATTATCAATTCGCGAAAAACGGTGTTTTTCCAAAAGCCCGACCCATCCGGCGCGTTTTTTTGAAAAAAAATGGGCGGCCACGTTGCAGGGGCCGCCCAAGTTCGGGGCTTGATGGGAGGGTTTTCGTGGGATTATTTGTTCCGTTTCCGGCCGCCCGGGCCGACCGGGGCCGTTGCACCGTTGCGCTCCTGTTTTTTGATTTTTTTCAAAAGTTCCTCTTTGAACTCCCGTTCGATGCCCTGCAAACGGGCCACTTTTCGGGCAGGCAGCACTTTGCGCATCTTGCCGATGAGGTCTTTTTTGAGGTCCAGTTCGCGCTGGTCCTGCTCGACGGACTTGATGATGAACTGCTCGACCTCCGAATCGCTCATCGAATCGATGTCCTTTTCGGTGCCGTATTGTTCCTTGAGTTTTTGGCGGGCATCGCGAAACTCGTTCATGACGGGCCAAAAATTCTTGGCCTCCTCGCTGTTCAAATTAAGTTTTTCGGTAAAAAATGCGACGCGGTAAGCCTCCATTTTTTCGCGCCGTTCGCCCGGTTGGGCAATGGCCGAAATGGTGGTCAAAACGACCAAAAGGGGCAGAAAAAAGATACGTTTCATGTTAAATTAGAGTGGATGATTTGAGAAAAGGATGGTTCGGGATTAAAGTTTTTGTACAAAAAAGGGGCGGTTTAGCGCGGTTTTTAGAGCATATTTTCAAGTTCCTCCTCCGAAAGCTCGTCGAGCATTTCCCGAAGGAGCGGCTCGGCATCGTCGGCATCGAGGTCGATTTCTTGGTGTTTTTTGGCCGGGGGAAAATTTATTTCCCCTAAAAGTTCATCGGTCGAAAGTTCGTCCGCCGAAAACTCGGCGAGGTTTTCCTCGAGATAGGTTTGGACATCCTCGGCGGATATTTTTTCGGAAAGACAGGCCGTGTTGCAGGCGATCGGCTTGTCAGCCACGACCGCTTTTTTGCTAAAAAAAATACCGAGCGCGACCATCAAAACCGCGACCGAAGCAGCTGCCGCGAGGGCCGCCGGGCGACGGGCGATGTTGAAAAATGGGCGTTTTTGGGGAAGCTCGACCGTTTTCTCGCCAGTTTTGATTTTTTCAAAAAGCCGTTCCGGCAGTTTTTCAAAATATTTTTCAGGCACCGAAAAGCCGTCGCCGACCGTGCTTTTTTCGTTCAAAAAAGGAGCGGTGTCGCCCCCTTTTTTTTCAAAAAAACGGTCGCCGAAAGTTGAAAAATAGCCGTCGGGCAATTGAAACCCAGAGGGTGCGAAGCCGGTTTTTGTCCCTTTTCTTGTCAAAAAATCGGGCAGGTTTTCGTCCATATTTTCGTGCTTTTCCATGTCGTTCAGATTAAGTCGAGGTTTTTAAAATGGGCTTCCACTTTTTTCACCGCGTGGTGAAAAGATGCTTTGAGCGCCCCGACCGAGGTGTCGAGAACGCCCGACATTTCTTCGTAGGGCATCTCGTCGAAATAGCGCAAATTGAACACAACTCGTTGTTTTTCAGGCAGTTGTGCAATGGCGGACTGCAATTTCAACTGCACATCGTCGCCGTCCCACCAATCATCAGCCTTCAATTTAGTGGCCATCGCCGAGCCGGGGTCGTCCAAAGAATTGGTCGCGCCGTGGCGTTTTCGTTGCCCCAAAAACGTGATTGCCTCGTTCGTTGCGATGCGATAAAGCCAGGTCGAGAGCCGCGATTCGCCCTTGAAATTGGCCAGCCCGCGCCACGCTTTTATGAACGTGTTTTGCAGCACATCGTCGGCATCATCGTGCGTCCCGACCATTCGGCGGACATGCCAATAAAGGCGTTCCTGCGTCGCGGCCATGAGGAGCCGGAAACCGCGCTCGTGGCTTTTTTCGTCGGCGAGGAGCGCGAGTATTTGGTCATCCGTTGATTGCAAGGCTGCTGTTTGCTGCACGTTTATTCGTTTGTGGTTATGACGGGGTTAATTGTTTTGGGTTTAAAACCAGGGGGCGAAATTTTGATTTTCTTTGGGGCGATTGTCTGAACTGTGATTCTTTTGATTTTTATGATTGTCGTGATTTGAAAGAATCAAAAGAATCATAGTTCAGACAACCGCTCAAACTTTTACAAAAGACCAAAATTATGATGAAAAATATCCTTTTGACGCTCGTTTTTGGTCTTTGGCTGGCGGATGCGGGGGCGCAGAACCGGCGTTTTTTTGACAAAAAAAGGCGGGACTGCTTGCAAATGGGGCTTCAATATTACACGCCAAATGCGGCAGATGAGTATGGTGCGCCCGTTATTTCCATGCTTTACAGCCACGATTTTTTGCAAAAAAGCAATGGTTTCCTGCGCGGCCGGGCGGGCATCGACTGTTTTGTTGAATATGGTTTTCACTTGCAAACCGGGCTTTTGGTAGGTGGTCGGGCCGATTTTTTGGAATATTCCATCGGCCCTGTCATGCATTCTGGCACCTATTTTTGGGAGCTCAACAACATTGCCGGGACCTCGCAAAATCAATATTTTCAGCTCGGCCTGAACGCAACGGTCTCGGCGACGTTTGCCAAAAGGATTGTTTTGGGCTACGAATGGCAGGGCTTCAGAACCGAGAGCAGCTCTTTTTTGGGCGGCGGTTTTTCACCTGACACCAAAAAAATCTTGGCAAAAAGCCACGCCCTCCGGCTCGGGTTTTGGTTTTGAAAACAAATTTTTCAATGAAAATTTCGACCTGTCTGACCATTTTCGCCCTCGGCCTGATCTTTACAAATGACGGTTTTGGGCAAAAAGCCGGTCGAAAAAAGGCATCCCAAAGCGCGTTTTCCTATGAAAACAACCTTTATCACCTCACCTATTCGGAGCGCGACCCGAAACTTTATGTCAAAAATTTCTTTTTCCGCCGCGACCTGCCACACCGTCGAAAATGGTTTTGCCGGGTGGACATCGGCGCAAGCTGGTACGACAACGGCTGGTATTTTGAGAACCATTTCCTGTTCGGGAGGCCGATAAAAAAGGTGGATTTCCTGACCGGCATCTCGCTCCGAAACGGCAATTTGCCGGAAGAATTTTTGTCGGACGATGCCGTTTTTTTGAACCCGGAAATGCTCTTCGTCGTCAGGCCGCACCCGTTTTTTGGGCGATTGACGGTTGAGGTGAGGCTAAATATGGCTTTCATCGATTATTACAATTCGAACTTTTCATATCGGGAAAATATCCGTGTCCCCGGTTTCGGCCTCTCGATTGGCTATGTTTTGAAAAAAACGACCCGGTGAAAACACGGATTTTTGTGGAATAAAACCTGTCCACAACTCGTTTCCAAAATGCTGTTTTTGAACATTTTATATCGAAAAAATATGAAAACCACTCGCCTCGCCCTTTTCGCGATGATCCTTTTGGGCATTTTCATGGCCGCCGAAAGTTGCCAAAAATCCGAAAACCCGTTCGACAAGATTGACCGCCCGATTGATTCGTCGGGCATCGAACTGCCCTTCGACACGGCGAGCATCAGCGGGCTGCACAGGTATATTTTTCAGGAAAAATGCGCCATTCCGAGCTGCCACGGCGGGACTTTCGAGCCGGATTTTCGCACGCCGCAGTCGAGTTGGGGGACGCTCGTTTGGGCGCCGGTCGTCAAGAACACGAGCGATTATCGGTTCCAATTTCGGGTCATCCCGGGCGATTTTCAAAAATCTTGGCTGCACGAACGCTGCGTGACCGACGACCCGATCTTGGGCCGGATGCCCCGATATGCCGACCCGCTGACCGCAAAAGAGCTTTTTTACATCAAGAAATGGATCACCAACGGAGCGAAGGACATCAACGGGCAGGCCGCGACGCAGCCAAATTTGAACGCCCGGATCTACGATGTCGGGGCTTTTGGCCCAAACGATGCGCGGTACGACACGATCAGGGCCAGTTATGCCGCGCCGTTTTCAATGCCGAAAAACACGGATGTGTACCTCGTGCCGTTTTTTTATGACAACGAAACGCCCGTCAAAAATTTGCTCGACGTGAAATTGCGGTTGAGCTTGGACGTGAATTTTTCGAGTTTTCAGGACATCCCGTTGGCCTATAACCCCCAATTTGATGTCTGGGGCGGTACGTTGAAAACGGGCCAATTTCCGGTCGGGACGGTCGTTTTCATGCGCACCCAAATGCGCGATGCCGACCACCAAACGGTGGCCGGGCTGCCCAACAATTCGTCACCGGATTATATGCTGGAACATTATTCGTTCAAAATCGAGTGATTTTTTGCACAAATTTCATGGCCGGATTTGCCGCATTTCCTCCGCGATTTGGGCGGCTTGCGGTTCACCAGTCTGCTCCAATTCGGCGATAATCCGTTGATAATCAACATCGTTCCTGTTTTGCGACAGCTTCCAGGTGCCCTCAATTTTGGTCGGTAAAATTTCAAAACCGACGATGCCGCGCATCTCCCTTTTGACATATTCGGGCGGCATATTTTCCACAAAAATGGCCCCGTCGCGCCCCGTTTCGTAATGCCGGGTGAGTTTTTTTAGTGCCCCCAAAAGTTCATCGCCCTCCATCACCCGGAGATTCCCATAGACGTGGACGGCCAAATAATTCCACGTTGAGACGTTCGTTTTTTCGTACCACGATGACGAAACATAGGCGTGCGGGCCGGTGAAAATGGCGAGCACTTCCCCGTTTTCCGCGAAACTTTTCCACGATGGGTTTGCCCGGGCGACATGGCCCTCGAGCGACCACGAACCGTCCGGTTTTTCCGAAATATGGAGCGGGATATGCGTCGCCCAGGGCCTCCCTTCGTGCTGCGAAACGAGCGTCGCGAAGCTGTTTTTTATCAAAAAATCGTGGATGGCGGGCGCGGATCCTTGCCGGTTGAGCGGGTTCGTGTACATTTTTAGGATATAAATTTGAGTGTTTAACCAAGTTTTTCAACCGCTCGGACGAGCATGAACGGCTCATTTTCGAGCCAAATTTTTTCAAAAAAAAGGTCGAAAACCATCGCCGCACCCGCCCGTTGAAACTGCCCGATGGCCCGCCCGTCCTCGATTTTCCCGACCGATAAATGTTGCCGAAAATCGACCCCGCCGTGCCCCCAGGCTTTGAACATGGCCTCTTTTGCGCCCCAAGTTTGGTGCAAAAAATCGTCGGTCAGCTCGTTTTCGGCAAGTTCTTTTTGGTTCAAAAAACGCGGGCCGATCCGCCGGATCTTTTTGGTAAAAACCTGCACATCGATGCCGCACGGTTTATCGGAAACGATGGCCCCCGCAACTTTCCCCGATGAATGGGTGATCGAAAAAAAACGCGCCGGGCCGTCGGGCCAAAACGGTTTTCCGGTCGCCGTTTTTTGGATCTCGGGCCGTTGTTTTTTGTCCGAAATTTGGTGCAAGACCATGCGCCCGGCCAGCCATTCGAGCCGTCGGGACGGGGCATGGATTTCTGCGAGTTCGGCCAATTCCATTGCGGAAAATGGCCGTTTTTTTAAGAAAAAATCCTCCGTTTCCTCGATTTTCCAGCAAGCGAAAACCTCCTTTAAGGCACCTTTTTTTTCAAAAACAAGGGGCATCTGTTTTTATGGTTTTGTTGAAGAATAAATCATTTTTATTGACCGGCCTGAATGATTTGTGATAGAAATCGCTCAAAACCCCGGCAAATATTCGACGTCGTCGGCAACTGTTTTCGTCTTTGTCGATGACTGAAAATTATAAGTCGTCGGCATCGTCACGTCTATCCCTTTAAACTCCGCGTCGAGTGCGGCGGCGATGATTTTTTTGCGCGACTCACTTTTTTCAAAGGCATCTTTTACGCCCTTTTTGTCCCTTTTTACTTCGTATTTGTCGAGGTGGCAGCACATGGTATAATAGACGTTAAAGAGGCCGTTTTTTTCGGGCAGCGGATCCAGTTTGTTGTCGTGTTTCTTCATTTTGCTCAATAAAACCTGCCCCGCGTTCACCTTGAAATTGAAGTCCACGTTGTCATCAAAATCCTGTTTTCCGCTGATCGTCATGTTGCAGGCGTTCGTTTGGAGGAACATGGCGGGGATGAAAACGGTGCGTTTCGAGACTTCGAGGAAGTTCTGCAATTGGCTGAACTTGACCCGTTCGAGATCCTCGACATGAATGAATTTTGAAAAATCGCGGAGCATCGCGAGGTCCACAAGTTCGCCGTCGCGGCCGTTGAGGTCGGCGAGGGCGTGCAGTTTTTTCATGTCAAAATCACCGTTTTCGTCCCAAAAAGCATTGACCGCGACCCGTGCATCGAGCCGACCGCGCAAGTTTTTGTCCAAAATGACTTCTTGCCCAAAATTGTCGCATTGCCGAAAAGCCTCTTTCAGGTCGATGTTTTTGGTCGTTATCCGGGCTTTCAATCGGGGTTTTTCCTCAAAAAAAGCGTTGCCTTCGAGGTGCAACGACCCGCGCATGGCCTCGATATCGCCGTCGATGCGGAGGTCGTTGTGGTTGAAACCAAGCTTGCCGGAGAAGTTTTGGGCATCGATTTTTTTGTATTTCAAATTGGCGATCCTGGCCTCGAAAGTGCCGAGCAAAAGGTCGGTGATTTGCTGCCGCGAAATATTTTTTTCCTGTTTGAACGAGTCGATCTGCGCCGTTTCAATTGCTCCGGAGCGCACATTTTGCTCGACAGAATTAATGCTCAAAAGCTCGTCGAGGTTCAAGTTTTGGGCCGTCAAATTGGCAAAAAACGTGGTCGAGGCATTTTCAGAATTGACCGAATCCGCAAAAATGGCGGGCAAAAAATGTTTGAACTCGCCGCTAAATGCGAGGTCGCTCGACTTGATCTTTAGCTCTATCGTGTCGAGCGAAAGGACATCATCGGCCAGCCGGATGCGCCCGCGCACGGCCTCCACCCAAGTGCCGTTGAACTTCACGGCAGCATTTTCGAGTTCCACAACGCCGCCCGTGTTGACCGTCGAAATACCGCTCATGGAGGTCATATTTTTGTATTTTCCATTGACAGTCAATGACTTACAGATAATTTTTCCAGAACCCTCCGTGATTTTAGGCTCGTTGAAAAGCCCAAAACCGGCGGACAACGGCAATGCCCCGTTGAACGAAAAATCAACATCGGGGTCGTCAAAATTGGTCAGTTCGAGGCGCAGGCCGAGCGGTTCGCCGTCGAAATTGGCCGTGAAATTTTGCACCGAAAACCGCCCCGGGTCGGTCTGCGAAAATTCCGCGCGGGCCTTGAAGTTCACGTTTTTCAGCGGCTCGTCAAGTTTCGGGCTGATGATCTCGCCGTCGCGCAACGAGAGGTCGAGCGCAAAATTTGGTCGGCGGTTTGGCCCCGTTTTTCCGTGGACAAAACCGGCGCAGGTGTATTTTCCGGTGCTCGAAAAATCCTTGAAATAGGCCGCGAGCGAGGCCGGCAGCAAGCTGAAAAGCACCGAAACATCGCCCTCTTTTGACGAAAAACGGAGGTTCAAATTGGTCAAATCCGTTTCGCCGACCACCGCACCGTCGAACGAAAGCACATTGTCGCCCACGGAGAGGTCGGTTTTTTGCAAAAGCCACGCGTTTTTTTGGAGGTCGACGGCGATGGTCGCGTCCCAGCCCATCGGTTGGTTGATCAAAAAACGGTCGCCATCGAGGTCGATAAATTCGGAAACGAAATCGGCGCGGGTGTCCAGATTAAAGCGTTTTGCCGAAAAATTGCCCACGAAATTGGCGGTTTTCATCAAAAATCGCGCTTTTTGCTTCGCCTGTTCGTCCTGATATTCGACGGTCATATTTTGAAGTTCGGCCAGCGAAAGGTCGATCGAGCTGTTGTCGCCGGACGCCGTTTTGCCCGGTTTCCCGGTTTTCTCCTTAAAAATATCAAAGTTCGGGCGGCCGTTTTTGTCATAGTTGACCCGCAAAACCCCGTCCTTTAAGAGGACCGAGCGCACCTTAATCGTGCTCCCAAAAAGGCTCGAAAGCCCGAAACGGAACGAGACCTCGCCAGCATCCAAAAGCCGCCCGCCGAACAAATCTTTGGCCCGTACATTTTTGAAAGTGACCGTCGCATCGGGGAAGTAACGCAAAAGCGAGAGGTCGGCGTCGCTCATTTTTATTTCGGTCTTTATATTTTTTCCAACTTGATTGAGCACCTTTTTGGTCACTTCGCGGGAGAAAAATGAAGCGATGATGACCAAAATCAAAATCACCACCCCAATGGTCACGACCGAGCCGAGCATGATCTTGCGGCCAATCGAGCGGCGTTTTTTGGGTTTTTCGGACGGCTTGGGGGCGAAGGGCTCGTTCATTTTTGGAAAATAACGTGTTTGTGAAACGGGGAATCGGGATGCCAAATTAGGTCGATTTTGAACGCGGCAACCGTTTTTCGAGCTCAAATATTACCCTTTTTTTAAAATCAAAATCGCCGTAGGTTCGCCCGCACTTGATTTTCAGAACATAAAAAAACGTCACCCATGCAGCTTGTTTCCTATAATTTGAACGGCATCCGTTCCGCCATTTCCAAAGGTTTTTTTGATTGGGTAAAGGAAAATTCATTCGATATTATTTGTGCACAAGAAATAAAGGCCGAAAAAAATCAGGTAGAAGGCGATGATTTCAAAACATTGGGCTATCACGCGGTTTGGCATTCTGCCGAAAAAAAGGGCTATTCCGGGGTCGCCATTTTTTCAAAAAAAACGCCCGACCGCGTGGTCATCGGCTGCGGCATCGAAAAATATGACCGCGAGGGCCGCATCATCCGCGCCGATTTTGGCGATTGGTCGGTGCTCAACTGTTATTTTCCGTCCGGTTCGAGCGGCGACGATCGGCAGGCGTTCAAAATGGAGTTTTTGGAAGATTTTTTCAACTGGTTCGCCGAGCTGAAAAAGGAACGCCCCAACCTGATCGTCGTCGGCGACTATAATATTGCGCACCACGAGATTGATATCCACGACCCGAAGGGCAACAAAAAATCGTCCGGGTTCCTGCCCGAGGAGCGCGAATGGATGACAAAATGGTTCAGTTCGGGCCTCACGGATGCTTTTCGCAGCCTAAATCCGTCGCTCGTGGAATATTCCTGGTGGAGTTTCCGGTTTTTTTCGCGGTCAAAAAACAAGGGCTGGCGCATCGATTATCAATCGGTCACGGCGCCAATTGCCGACA
>JANOQP010000439.1:0-5630 GCA_031414895.1 Saprospirales bacterium | reverse complement strand
CCTCGAGGTCATTGTGCTTCCCGGTGACGCGGAGGCATTTTTGGGTATCGGCTATGCGCGGCGCGGAGGGCGTGTTGTTGCCCAAAAAATAGTCCTTGAACGGCGCCATGCCCGAATTGGTGAACATCAACGTCGGGTCGTTTTGCCGCACGATCGGGGCGGACGGGACGATCTTGTGGCCCTTTTTCTCAAAAAAATCGAGGAATGCTTGTCGGATCTCGCGGGAAGTCATCTTTTTCTAATGATGGATGATGAATGATAAATGATGGATTTTGGGGATGTGCGCTGGCTTTTTCGGGGGGCGAAAGTAGGAATTTGGGCGGGAAGGATGCCCCACGATCGGCCAACTGGCACAAAAAAATGCCGCAACTTTTGGGCGGCGGCATTTTTTTTGGATATTTTTTCCGAAATATTTTCACTTCAAAAAAAAGGAGGTCAAGCCCCGCCCGGCCTGAAAAAAATGTCCTGGTTGATGCCGCGCTCGGCCAAAAATTGGCCAATATTGACTTTCACGCCCTGCCAAAGTTCGATTTCCTTGTTCCAATCCACGATGAGCCAATCTTCGCCGGGCGTTGCGATGACCACTTTTTTGCTCGGCGAAAGCACCCAAATGAGCCTTTCCACGCCCGCGTCGAAAAGTTTTTGGGTTTTCAGGTCGAGGAACTGGTTGAACGTGTCCAGCCCGGTTTCGTCGAGCGAGACCTTCATATCGACCTCGATGACGAATTTTGGGGCGACGTCGAGGTATTTGAAATCGAATTTTTCGCCGGGCAATTGGCTTTTTTCATAGACCGCCAAATCGAGGCCGAGGTTGTTCTTCCTTCCGAAGTGGGCACCGACCTCGCCAACAAAAATATTGAATTTTGATCGGTCCAATTGGAGCAGCAGGATTTCAAAAAGAAAGCTTTTGAGGAGGGTCTGAAGGCCGGAGTCTGCCATGATGTCGTTGAGCGTTTGTTTGTTTTGAAGCACCTCTTTGTACCCGCGATAATAAAACGGGATGCCCTCGATGGTCTCCCGGACGAGCGATTGCGGGACGGCTTTTTTGCGCCGCAAGGTTTTCGAAACGGGCGAAATGGCGGTTTTTTGCGTCGAAACAGGTGCTGCGTCCATCATTTTTGCATAAATTTTAGGCAAAGTTAAACTTTTGGGTGCTTCAAAACGGCTGCTGATCCGGCCAAACGATCTCCACATTTTCCGCCAAATTGGCCGACAAGCTCCGTGAGACCGGGCAGCCGTGCGCCGCCGTTTCGAGCAATTTTCGCTCGCGCGCCGAATATTTTTTGCCCTTCGGCATGATGATCTTCACATCGATCCCGGCAATCCGGCGGTGCGGGTCGGCGGCCATTTTTTTCGTGATTTCGGCCGTCGCGCCGTCCATGTCGATGCCCCGGTCGCGGGCGGCGATGGCCATAATGGTCATCATGCACGAACCGAGGGCGGTCGCGGCAAGGTCGGTTGGGCTGAACGATTCGCCTTTTCCCTGGTTGTCGGGCGGCGCGTCGGTGATGATTTTGGTGCCCGAAAGCTGGTGGACGGCCTCTGTTCGGAGGTCGCCGAGGTAGGATATTTTACTTGTCATGGCTTTGATTTTGTCTGAACTGTGATTCTTTTGATTTTTATGATTGTTGTGATATTGAAACTGAAAATCAAAACAATCAAAAAAATCAAACGAATCAAAGTTCAGACGATGGCACAACTGGTTGATTGTCAGGAAGTTCAGCGACATTTTGCGCCTCTGGCCCACCGTTGAAATGGATGCGCCGCGCCTCTTTCCGCTCCTTTTCCTCGATGTCCGATTTCTCGTAGGCTTTGATGATCTCTTTCACCAAACGGTGGCGCACGACATCCTCGATGGTGAGGAAAACCGTCGCGATTCCGCTGATGTTCTGGAAAATATGGACGGCCTGTTTGAGCCCCGATTTTTGGTTGTGCGGCAGGTCGACCTGCGTGAGGTCGCCCGTGATGATGCACTTCGCCGACGGGCCAAGGCGGGTCAGGAACATTTTGATCTGGAGCGGCGTCGCGTTTTGCGCCTCGTCGAGGATGATGAACGCGTTGTCGAGCGTCCGGCCGCGCATGTAGGCGAGCGGCGCGATCTCGATGATGCGGTTGTCCATGAAAAACTTGAGCTTGTCCATCGGCAGCATATCGTCGAGCGCGTCGTAGAGCGGGCGGAGATATGGGTCGATTTTTTCCTTTAAATCGCCCGGCAAAAAGCCAAGGTTTTCGCCCGCTTCGACCGCCGGGCGGGTCAGGACGATCTTTTTGACGAGCTTGTTTTTGAGCGCACGGACGGCCAAAGCGACCGCCGTGTAGGTTTTACCCGTCCCCGCCGGGCCGATTGCGAAGAGTATGTCGTTCACATCAGAGGCCTCGACGAGCAATTTTTGGTTGCGTGTTTTTGCCCGGATGGGCCGGCCCTCGCGACCGTGCAAGATCAGCCCCGAAGCATCGCCGTTCGAAACGCGATAGGCCGATGGGTCCTCGCCGGAGAGCATATCCTCGACAGTTTGGATGGGCAATTGCTCATGTTCGCGGAGGTATCGGGCCATCATTTCGAGTTTTTCCTTGGCAGGTTGCGCGTCTTTTTTGTCGCCCGTTATTTTGAGGCTGTTGCCGCGCGAGGTGATGGTGAGGTCGGGGAATTGGCGGCGGAGGAGGTTCAATTTTGCGTTGTTCTCCCCAAAAAGTTGGAGGAGGTCGAGGCCGTCAATGGTGAAATTGATTTCTGTCAAAATGAAAATTTAGGTTTGATTGGATATGATTTTTTGAAAAAAATGGGCTGCCCGGTTTTGTCCCCTAAACCTGAAAAACGCCCGGCCAGTTCCGTTAAAAGGTTATTTTGGGCAATGTTTTTTGAAAAAACCGAACCGTTTCAGCCCAAAGCCCGTTCGTGAAAATAATTTTGCGACCAGTTTTTGCCGCAATGCCGCAACGGACAAAGAGTCTTTTTAAAGTGCCTCCGCGCCCTTTGCGTTTTTGCGGCAAACAAAACGCGCCTCAAAATTAGGCAAAAAACCATTCCACCAAACCCATGCAAACAGTTTCGCTCACCACCGATTTTGGCCGCACCGATTTTTACGCAGCGGTGCTGAAAGCTGCCATTTTGCAGCGGCAGCCGACGGCCTGTTTGGTGGACATCACCCACGAAATCCCGAATTTCGACATCCTCCGCGCCGCTTTTTTGGTGAAAAATGCCTGGGCCAGTTTCCCGAAAAATACTGTCCATATAATAGCGGTGAACAATTTTTACGCCACCGATTTCCGGTTCCTCGCGCTCGAGCGGGGCGGCCATTTTTTCCTCGCCCCCGACAACGGCGTGCTTTCCCTGATTTTCGACGATCTGGCCGCGTCCGAGCTTCGCGAACTCGAAATTCCGGCGGGCAGTCCGCTGCCGCTGCGCGATGTTTTTGCGGATGCCTTTGGGCACCTCGCGCTCGAAATCGATTTTGAAAAAATAGGCGCACCGGTCGAAAATTTTTCGCAACGGATTCATTTTCAACCGGTTACAACACCCAAGCTCATCCGGGGCGCGGTCATGCACATCGATTTTTTTGAAAACGTGGTGGTCAATATTTCCCGCGAGACGTTCGAGAAAGTGGCAAACGGGCGGCCATTTTCGCTCCATTTCCGCCGCAACGACCCCATCACGCGCCTGTCAAAAAACTACGCCGATGCGCCCCTCGGCGAGCCGCTCTGTCTTTTCAACTCGGCGGGTTTGCTCGAAATCGCTGTCAATATGGGCCGGGCGGCGACGCTTTTTGGGCTGAAAATGGAGGATTTGGTGCAGGTGGATTTTCATTGAAAAGTGGGATTGAGCCGACGGTTTTGGCTATTTTTGTGCATCATTTTTTCAATTTTTTTCAAAAATGGAAGAAAAAGACATCCGCTGGGAGCAACGGTTCGCCAACTACAAGAAAGCGTTGGCCAAATTGGCCGAGGGCATTTCCGCTGTCCAAGAGTTGGACAAGAGCGGGTCTTCATTCATCGACATCGTTCGGGAAGGCGTGATCCAACGGTTTGAGTTCACACACGAACTCGGCTGGAACCTCCTCAAGGATTACCTCGAATTTCAGGGCACCACGGGCATTTTCGGTTCGAGGGATGCGACCCGGATGGCATTCGAACGGGGACTGATCGAGGACGGCGAAGCGTGGATGGACATGATCAAGAGCCGCAATTTATCGTCGCATGTTTATGACGAAGCTGTGGCCGGGGAGATTTTTCGCAAGATCACCGACCGTTATTTTGGCCCTTTTCAAAAACTGGTGGTGCAAATGGCCACATTTCAAATTGAAACCCGATGAATTTTGGTATTTCCGACAAGCGGATGGAGGAGGTCACGGCCATTTTTGCCGCTTGCCCGGAAGTCGAGGAAGTGTTGATCTTTGGCTCACGGGCAAAAGGGAATTTCCGGCCCGGCTCCGATATTGATTTGGCATTGAAGGGCGAAAAACTGACCGACGACCACCTCGGCAAGATTTATTTTGCGCTGGACGATCTGCTGATGCCCCAACGGTTCGACCTGCTCCTGCTTGGTGCGCTCCGGCACGAGGGCTTGTTGGGCCATATCGGGCGGGTGGGGCAGGTTTTTTATAAAAAAGAGGTTGAACCCGACCTGAAAAGGGTAGCCGAAAAACAAACCTCATAATTTTGCCCCACTATGGCGAAACACGATATTTACCACGATTTGGTCAAGTCCGCGCTCGAACTGGAAGGCTGGAAAATCACGCACGACCCGTTTATCATTCAAAAATCACTCAAAAGGGTCAATGTCCAACTGATTGTGTATGACATTGAAACAGAAAAAATCGCACAATGGATAAGCTGAAAAAATATCAACAGGCCGTAACCGGTTTTTTGACCGATTATGAGGCCAAAGCCGCCGCCAACCCATCCGAAGGCATCCGCGAACAATTGTCCATTGACCATGAGCGCGGCCACTATCAATTGCTTTCGATCGGTTGGCAAAAGAGCCATTTTGTTTTTGCCGCCGTTTTTCATTTTGACATCATCGGCGATAAAATCTGGATCCAACAAAACAATACCGAAATTTTTGTGGCCGACGAACTTATCGAGCGCGGGGTTTCGAGGGAAGATATCGTGCTTGGGTTTCAGCCGCCGGTTGTCAGGAAGCATACGGGGTTTGCGTTGGCCTGATTTTGATGTTCGGGCAAAATCGACAACCTTTCCAAAAATCATTTTCCAACAAAAATTCACTCTTGAAAAACGTCCTCTCCTGCATCCAGCCCACGGGCGATATGCACATCGGCAACTATTTCGGCGCCGTCCGCAACTATGTTTTGCTGCAAGAACAGTACAAATGCACCTATGGCGTGGTCGATTACCACTCCATGACCATGCCGTACAACCCCGAAAAGCTCCTCGAAAACACCTGGAAAATGGTGTTTTATATGCTCGCCTGCGGCGTGAAACCGGAAAATATCTTCATCCAGAGCCTCGTGCCGGAACACGCCGAGCTTGCCTGGATCTTGAGCTGCACGACCAGCTACGGCGAACTGACGCGCATGACCCAGTTCAAGGACAAGACCGACCAGCTCCACGACACGGACAAGGATGCCTTCGTGAGCCTCGGCCTGTTTTCGTACCCGGTCTTGCAGGCGGCG
>JANOQP010000438.1:0-2598 GCA_031414895.1 Saprospirales bacterium | reverse complement strand
GGCGGAGGGCCCACGGCGGCCGGCTGTCGGCCGGTCCGCCGTATTCCGTCCGCCGTCCGCAGTAATTTTTTCACGTTAAAAAATAAAAAATGAGCAACGAAACGGACGAATAACCCGACCTCAACTTTTGGCAGATCATCAACATGAGCGCCGGTTTCCTCGGCATTCAGTATGGTTTCGGCCTCCAACAGGCCAATATGAGCCCCATTTACCGCTATTTGGGCGCCGAAGAAAGCTCGATCCCCGGCCTTTGGCTCGCCGGGCCGCTAACGGGGCTGCTCCTCCAACCGATCATCGGCGCGGTTTCCGACCGCAGTTGGTCGCCGCGCTGGGGCCGGCGGAAACCCTATATTTTCTTCGGCGCGATCGTCGGCTCGATCGCGATGGTCTTGATGCCGAACTCAAAATCGGTCTTCATGGCCGCCTGTTGCATGTGGATGCTCGACGCGGGGCTGAACTCGTCGATGGAGCCGTTCCGCGCGTTCGTCGGCGACCTTTTGAACAAAAAACAGCGGCCCACGGGCTTTTCGGTACAGTCGTTCATGGTCGGTTTTGGGCAGACATTGGCCAATCTGATGCCGTTCATTTTGCCGCTCATCGGCATTTCGATGCTGGTCACCGCCGATCAAACGACCCTCGCGAACGGCATCCCGAACTCGGTGCGCTATCCTTTTTATATCGGCGCATTGGCCATTTTGGCGACTGTTTTTTGGACGATGCGGACGACAGACGAATACCCGCCGGAGAACGATGATTACAAAAAAGAGCCCGTTTTCAGCGCGGAACAAAAAAAGAACATCAATTTTTGGCTCATCGCCCTTTCGACGGGCGCGGGCATCATGGGCGGCCTTTTCGCCTCCCGGACGGGCGGGGCAATGACCGGTTTGACCTGGGGGGCGGGCATTTTCGCGCTGCTTTTCCTCGTCCTGCGGCTCGGCGTTTTCAAAGAGATCCTCGCCTCGCTCTCCGAGATGCCAAAAGTGATGCGCCAACTTTGGTGGGTCAAGTTCTTCACTTGGTATGGCCTGCCGCTGATGTGGCAATACCTCTCGCTCGCGGTCGCGAAATATGCCTTCGACGCGGCCAGCCCGGAGGCCAACCGCGCGGGTTTTGAGGCCGGGAGCAAATGGGGCGGCCTCTGTTTTGCGATGTTCAGCATCTCGTGCTTCACGATTTCTGTCTTCATCCCGCGCATCGCGAAAATGGTCGGCAGCCGCCGGGCTACGCACGCGCTCTTTTTGGCGATCGGCGCGATCGGCTTTTTCAGCGTCCTGCTTTCCAACGACAAATGGATCTATTTCACCGGGATGACGCTCATCGGTTTCGCTTGGGGATCGATCATGTCGATGCCCTATTTGATGCTCGCCAATGCCGTTTCGCGCGAAAAAATGGGCGTTTATATGGGCATTTTCAACGGCTTTATTTGTGTCCCGCAATTCATCGGGATGCTGACGGTACCGCTTTTTTATAAAACTTTGCTCGGCGACGATCCGCGAAATGCGCTCATTTTGGCGGGGATTTGCATGGTCTGCGCAGCGGCCTCGTGCTTTTTGGTGAGCGAGGAGCGGAAAGCCTGAAAAGTGAGGGGGTGACATTAAGTCACCCCCTCACTCTGCTAAAAAAAATACAACCCCTTGATTATCACCGAGTTGGATTTTTTTATGACCAAAATTTGCGCAAAAAGCCGTTCAGTTGAACCGAAAAACATCCTCCAAAACAATCCGCAGGTCGGGAAAAATGGCACATTCCAAAACCTCGTCGCTCACATAAATAGAGGCCGGGCTGTAAATCCCCGCCTCGGTCAAATGGAACTCAAAGGCCGTTTCGCGCTCCGGGTCGAAGATCCAATATTCGCGGATGCCGTTTTCTTCGTAAAGGGCTTTTTTGACCTTCATTTCCTTTGAGGAATTGCCCGGCGAAAGGATCTCCACGACGAGGTCGGGTGCGCCGAGGCAACCTTTGTCGTCCAGTTTTTCGAGGTCGCAAACGATGCAAATGTCCGGCTGCACGACCGTGAAAACATCTTTGTTGGCCTTGGCCGATTTTTTTTTGTCGTAAAGCCGGACATCAAAAGGGGCGGCATAAAAACGACAGCGGTGCGTTTTGAAATGCTCGAAGAAAACACCGTTCAGCTCGCGCGAAATTTCCTGGTGCTTCCGGCTTGGCGCGGCCATCGGCAAAATATGGCCTTTGATCAGTTCAACGGCTTGCTCGAATTTCCAGGTCAGATAATCGGCGTAGCTGTATTTTCCGTTCACCAAATCGAGTTGGTCGAGGCTTAAAATCTGGTCCATTTGATTGAAAATTTGCACAAAAATAGGCAATTCTTCGCTCAAAAAACCGTCAATTTCCCCGTTTCCGCTACGCCGTCCTTTTCAAGTTGCCAAAAATAAAGACCCCTCGGCAGGTTTTCGAGCGGGACCTCGAGCGATTGCGGGCCGCTTTCGACCGTCATTTTTTGGGAAAATACCGCCCGCCCCGTCCCGTCGAGCAACCGCAGCCGGATCTGGCCGCTCTCCTTTTTTTCAAAAAAAACAGATGTCAGGCCGCTCGCCGGGTTTGGCCAAAGCTCGGTTTTCAGCCCGCGCGGCTGGGCCA
>JANOQP010000437.1:0-1727 GCA_031414895.1 Saprospirales bacterium | reverse complement strand
TTTCTTCTTTCAGTTCTTTTGAAAGCTCCTTTTTTATGGGTTTTTTGTGAGGCAGGTGGATGTTTTCCCAAATATTTTGCCAGCCCATAAAGGCAAGTTCGCCCAGAATTGGTACACAATCAGGCACGTAATCAGGGATTTCGAGATCGTCGGCCATTGTTTTATCGTGTCGCCTACCTGCCTCGGCCGGGGTCAAAAGAAGGATTCGCTTACGGTTTTGCGCTCCGACCAGGAATTTTCTGGTGTGGCGTTTTTTTTTGCCCGAATAGTTGTCTGTCTGTTTTTCAGCATTTTTTGGCCTTTGTATGGGGCGTTCCGGCCCGCCTACCGCTCGCTGACGCTGTTCTCCCTTCCAATTTGTTTCGGAGGGAGGGCGTGAGTGATAGATTTTGCCAAACTCGACCGTCATTTCGTCGAACTTTGCTTTGTTCAACCCAGTTACCGCTCGAATCAGCCTGTCATTTTTCATTACTCGGACAATTTCCATAACCTGAATTTTTGCGCAATGTATCAAACCTTTCTACCACGCAACACCTCTATTGATATTTCCAGAATCAACAGCCTTCGCGGCCATATCCGAAAGCCCGCGCACCATTTCAATCAACCCGCCAAAACGGGCATCGGCGGTCTGCCCTTTTTTCCAGCGGGCATAAATCTGTTGGCCGATGACCGCGTTTTTGAACAGGCCAAAAACATAGTAAAACAGCACGTCGCGCAGGTCGCGCCCCGTTTTTGAGGCGTATTTTTCCACGACTTGCTGGCGGGTCAGCGCACCGCGTGCCCAAGTTGGGTTGAATTTTTGGACAAAAACCGGGTCGCCCGCCTCGCACCAATAGGCCAAACACGCCCCCAAATCCATCAAAGGGTCGCCGACGGTGGCCATTTCCCAGTCCAGCACGCCGACGATTTTGGTCAAATTTTCATCCCAAACCACGTTGTCAAATTTGTAGTCGTTGTGCAAAAAAGCGGGCGGCTGTTCGATTGGCCGGTTGCGCTGCATCCATTCGGCGACGGCGGTCATGTTCGGGATTTCGTCGGTTTGGCTTTGAAAATACCTCGAAATCCAGCCTTCGACCTGCCGATTGACGTAGCCTTCCGGTTTGCCCAAATTGGCCAGACCCGTTGAAAAAATATCGAGGTTGTGCAAATCGGCCAGATTATCCACCAATTTTTCACAAAGTCGCAACATCACATCGGGCGCGAGGGCCGGGTCGCTGGCATCTTTTCCGCGGATGACAATCCCCCGCAGCCGCTCCATGATATAAAAAGGTGCGCCCAAAATTTCCCCAGAAACTTCCATGCAAATCGGCGCGGGGGCTTTTTCATATTTGGCATTTTTGAGGGCGGTCAAAACACGGAATTCCCGTTCCATGTCGTGCCCGCCTTTGATGCTCGCGCCGACGGGCGGACGACGAAGAACGTACTCTTTGCCTCCCGCCTCGACGAGGTAGGTAAGGTTGGAAAAACCGCCGGGAAACTGCGCCACGTTCGCAATCGTCCCAAAACCGGGGATTTCCTTTTTCAAAAAATTGGTCAAAACGCCGGTGTCCAGTTCTTCACCGGGGCGGGGTTTCGATGCGTTGTCGGTTGTCATTTTTCTGACTAAAATTTTTTCAAATCAAAAACCCGCCGTCGGCAGCAAACACCCCGCCCGTGCAATACACGCCCGCGTCGGAGGCCAAAAATCTCGCCAATTCCCTTGCTCGCGCTGGTGACGAGGGCGACGA
>JANOQP010000436.1:0-5694 GCA_031414895.1 Saprospirales bacterium | reverse complement strand
GAAAATATTTTTGAGAAAAATCAATTTTTATTTGATAGAAGTTAATTTTTGAATAGTTCTTGGGGGTAAAAAATAGGGTATAATTTTTCTCAATTCAGCGGCAGGCCCTTCGTGGCCTGCCGTTTTTTTCGTTTAGTGGCCCAGCCAGAAGACTGTATTTTAAAAAAACATTCGTGGAAAAAAATGAAACTCCCCGCCGGCCTTTTCCCCTAAATTCTGTGGTCACGCTGGCCATGTTGATTGCCGCATTTTCCACAGGGATTTGGCTTACAAAATGCTATTTCGACAAAACCGCCGTCCATTCGACCGAAAATTCGACCATATTGCTCGAACAGATACGGCAGGTCTGCAAATTGGTCACCATCGAAGGGCAGTTTGCGGAGGTTTATGAGTACAAGGATTTCAAGGGCTACGATTTAAGTTTTTTCACAAAAAAAGCCCTCGTCCGGGTCAAGGCAAAGGTGTCGGTCGGCTATAATTTGGACCTCGTGAAAATGACCGCATTGCCCGAGCAAAAGTTGATAAAGATCACCAACCTCCCGCAGCCGGAGATTTTGAGCATCGACCATTCGGTGGATTATTACGACATCACGGAGGGTACTTTCAACTCTTTTTCAACGGAGGATTACAACAGGATCCAGTCCGATTCGAAAAACAGGATTTATCAAGAAGCACAAAAAAGCAACCTCATGAAAGAAGCCGCCAAAAAAGGGCTCGAAAACCTCGACATGATCCGACTTTTCGCCGAAGGCATGGGCTGGAAAGTGGAGATCGAATCAAATCCCGCCCCGCCCGCAGGCTAAAAATCAACCTTTCCCGTCGGCATAAATTTCATTTTCGTCGAACATCCGGCAAGTTCATCGGCCCAGCTCAAACCATTGAGCCGGGCCGATGTTTTGATGCCTGATACTGATTCAACAAATTGATTTTCAACGAATTATGCGATTTTTGATCCCATTGGCAATCTTGTTTTGCCTCGATATTTATGCCTTTCAAGCCTTTGCGACCGTCGCTCGCGATTGGCCAAAGTGGGCGCGGCTTGCAATGAACTTGGTTTATTGGACTATCCCCGCACTCGCCGTCGGTACGGCCGTTGCAGCTTCGATGAGCAACTATTCGACTTGGGACAAACAAATTTTCACGGCCATTCGGGCGGTTGTTGTCATCGCCTATTTTTCAAAGTTCATCATGGTGATCGTCCTTTTTGGTGGCGATGCTGCCCGTTTTTTTCAAAACCAATACGCAAACTGGATAGCCAAGCCCGCATACGATCCAAGCCGGAGCAAGTTCATGGCAACGACCGCAATTCTGGTCGGCAGTCTCCCGTTTTTGACCCTGACGTATGGGGTTTTGCGAAATGCATACCGCTATAAATTGCACAAAATCCTCGTGCCGATAAAAAACCTGCCCTCCGGTTTGCAAGGGCTGCGCATCGTGCAAATCAGTGATATCCACTCCGGTTCGTTCAACAATGCCGCGCCGATCCGCCCTGGCATTGATCTGATAAATGCCCAAACCCCCGATTTGGTCTTTTTTACGGGCGACCTTGTGAACTCGGTTTCGACTGAAATCGAACCATTTTTGGACGTTTTTGATAAAATACAAGCAAAATTCGGTGTTTTCAGCATCACCGGAAACCACGATTACGGCGATTATGCCCGCTGGGAAAACCGCGAGTCGAAGGCCGAAAACTTTGCGAACCTCAAAAAAATGCACGGCCAAATGGGCTGGGACCTCCTGCTCAATGAAAACCGCATACTCGATATAAATGGCGAAAAACTGGCCGTCATTGGTGTCGAGAATTATTCGGGCAAAGCCAATTTTTCACGATATGGCAACCTTGGACAAGCCGCCGCAGGCACCGAATCCGTCGCGACCAAAATTTTGCTTTCGCACGACCCGTCGCATTGGGACGCCGAGGTCTGCCCCGATTTTTCCGACATCCAATTGACACTTTCCGGCCATACGCACGGCTTCCAATTTGGCATCGAGATTCCCGGTTGGATAAAATGGAGCCCTGTCAAATGGCTCTACCAACAATGGGCAGGGCTTTATGAAAAGGACGGCCAGTTCTTGTACGTCAATCGCGGCTTCGGATTTTTGGGCTATCCGGGTCGCGTCGGGATCTTGCCGGAGGTCACTTTAATCGAATTGGTGGCGGCCTGAGCGCAAGGTTGGTTGGGAAACAAATTTTTGCCCCCAATTTTGCGTTTCCCGGCAAACCCGGTCGGCTAACGGTATGAAGCGAATTTTTACCTGTTGTTTTTTATTGGTTTTTGGACAAACCCTGATTGGGCAACAGCCGGGCCTGTCCAATTTTCATCAAAAAATAATCGCCGCCGACCAAAAAAGCCATCAACTTGACAGCCTTACAATCAATCCTCGCAGCTTTGTTTTGGAGGATTCAATGACCAGGAGGAGCGTCCCAAATTCCTTTTTTGAGTTAAAAAATGGATTGTTGGTTATTGACAATCAACGGTTTATGAAAGAAATGCCCGACGTGCGGCGGCTGCGGGCGACTTGGCGGAGCTTCCCATTTGATTTTGAAAAAAAATTCGCCCGGCTCGATTCCTCGAACATCAGGCGGACGAAAAACCGGGACGCGATCGCTTATGATTTTACGCCTTTTGAGCAAAACAAAGACCCGTTCGATGTATCCGGGGTGAACTATACGGGAAATTATTCGCGCGGTTTTTCAATCGGCAACAGCCAAAATTTGACCTTCAATTCCAATTTGAACCTTCAAATGGAGGGAAAAATTGGCGATGATTTGACAATTCGCGCAGCTATTTCGGACAATTCAATCCCCATCCAACCAGAGGGAACGACGCGGCAGTTGCAAGAATTTGATCGGATCTTCATCCAAATTTCGCGAAAAAACGCCTCGCTCCTCGCGGGCGATTTTGACCTCGGCACCCGGCAGGGCGTGGCCGCCAGTCAGTTTTCGACCGCGAACAGCCTCCAAACGACGGGTTATTTCACCCGATTTTTCAAAAAAACAAAAGGCGCTGCGGTCGATTGGCACTCTGAAAACAACCTCAAACCACGAAAGGATACGCTCCAAATCCAGGCGGCAATCGGGGTGGCGAAGGGCAAATTTTCCCGGCAAACCCTAAAAGTTGGCGAGGGCAATCAAGGCCCATACCGTTTGCAAGGTGCTGAAAATGAACGCTTTATCATTGTTTTGGCCGGGACGGAAAAAGTCTGGCTCGACGGCCAACTGCTCCGGCGCGGCATCGAAGATGATTTTGTGATCGACTACAACCTCGGCGAGATCAGCTTCACGTCGCGCCGTTTGATCACCGGGGTGACGCGCGTGATCGTCGAATTTGAATATGCCGACCAAGATTTTTTGCGCTCGACCATCGCGACAGGTGGCGAGTGGCGCGCGAAAAAGGGGCGAGTTTTCGGCCATTTTTACAGCGAACAAGATTCAAAAACTGCCGGTTCGCTCCAAAACCTTTCCCTGCCCGCACGCCTGGCCCTTCGCGATGCGGGCGACCAAAAAGTTTTCGCGACGGGCATCGACACGGCCAGTTTTGCGGCCGACCGAGTGCTGTACAAATTGGTGGACACACTTGTTTGCGGCCAATTGGCGGACTCTATTTTGGTGTACACAACCAGTCCGGACAGTGCGCAGTTTTCGGCAAAATTCAGCGAAATGACCATGGGGCAGGGTGATTATATCCTTGTTTCGAGCAATGCGAACGGGCGCGTTTTTCGATGGGTTGCGCCGGACGAACTGACCTGCGAGCGTCGCGGGAATTACGTCCCGCAAATTCAATTGGCCGCGCCGCAACAGCTCCAAATGATGACGTTAGGTGCTGATTATCAAGTAGTTAAGCACGGGAAGGCAAATGTCGAACTGGCCATGAGTCGCCGCGACCGGAACCGTTTTTCCGAAAAAGATGGCGGTGACGACCTCGGTTTTGCGCTCCAAACGGGCTGGCGGCACATCGCTTTTTTGGGCAAAAAAACGGACGGTTTGCAGCTTTTGACAACAGCAAACTATGAGCTGACGGGGCAAAATTTTTCATCAATCAACCCCTATCGATCGGCAGAATTCGGCCGGGATTGGAACACCGAAAAAAGCACGGAAACGGCCGTTGAGCATTTGGTGGCGGCCTCGGTTTTGTTGAAAAAATCGGGGGCCGGGTCGGTCGGTTATTCTTTCGGGCTGTTCAACCGGGCGGGTTTTTATGCAGGGCAAAAGCATGGTGGTTCCGTTTTTTTTACAAAAAATAGCTGGCTCCTGCGCGGCGACGCAAGCTATTTGAACTCGACGGGGATGGTGGAAAGCACCAAATTCCTCCGCCCAAAAATTTATTTTTCAAAAACCTTCAATGAAAAAACGGGACTCCGGGCGGGCGTTTATCTCGAAAAAGAGCGCAACGAACGGCGGCCAACCACGCTGGCCGATTCGTTGAGCAAGGCCAGTTTTGATTATCAATCGGGGAAAATTTACATGGATTTTCCATCCGAAAAAAGCAAGATCCGGTTCGGTTCATTCGTCCAAACGCGGACGGATTGGGCATCGGACGGGGCTGTTTTTAAAAAGAACACGGTTGCCAACGAATTGAACATCAACGGTTTATGGCAAATCTCAAAACAAAACCGGCTTTTGCTCAACCTTGCGGCCCGCGATTTTCAGGTAGTTGATTCGACGCTGACCACGCTCCGAGCACAGCGGACGTATTTGGGCAAAACGGACTATTCGCTGACCGCTTGGCGCGGTGCTTTTGGGCTGAACCTGAACTACGAAACCGGCTCAGGGCAAGAGGCCAAGATCCAATATGTCTATCAAAAAACCGACCCCGGCCTCGGCCAGTTTTTTTGGAACGACCGCAACCGCGACGAGCTGATCTCGGTGGACGAAATCGAAACGCCCGCTTTTGCCGATCAGGCGAACGTACTCCGTGTGGTGCTGCCGACGAACGATTTTGTGCGGACAAACAATGTCTATTTTGCCCAAAGCCTGCGGCTCGACCCGCGGGCGGTTTGGCAAAAAGAGCAGGGGGCGAAGCGGTTTTTGGCCCGTTTTTCGGCGCAAAACGAATGGCAACTGATCAGCAAAGTGCGGTCGGACGCTGGCGGCGGATCGGTCTTGAACCCGTTTTCCGCGCTGACTGTGGACGATTTGAACCTTGTGACGGCCAGTTCGGTGCTGCGGAACTCGCTGTTTTTCAACCGTTCGAACCCGGTTTGGGACATTCAATTGGAGCAAAAAGACAACCGTTCGCGGCTCAACCTCGCGTCGGGTTTTGAAAGTAGGCGACAGGCCGAAATCGGTGGCCGCGCCCGTTTCTCGTGGCGGCGGGCTTGGACGGCGACAGCGCAGGTTGGCAAGGGCCAAAAAGCAAGCGATGCGCAGCTTTTAACGGGGCGCGATTTTCGTATCAACTACCTCCAAATCCAGCCGATGCTCACTTTCCAGCCGGGGCAAAAGTGGCGTTCAAGTCTGCGCGGGCGACTTTTAAAAAGTCATAACTCATTGATTGTCAATGGAGAATTGGCCAATCAGCAGGATATTTCAACGGAGACGACCTTGAGTTTTTCAAAACAAAAACTGGGCTGGGCGGCTTCAACACGACTGAACGCAAAGGCGACTTTTTCAAAAATAAACTATTCGGGGATGACTGGGACGGCGCTTGCCTTTACCATGTTGGAGGGGTTGCAACCGGGCGAAAATTGGGT
>JANOQP010000435.1:0-2428 GCA_031414895.1 Saprospirales bacterium | reverse complement strand
GTTGAAGAACATTTTGAACCCGTCGATTTCTTGGTCATCGAGCGCAAAAGGGTCGTTGCCGCAAATAAATTTGTCGAAACGCGACTGCCCAGAGCTGATCAGAATGCGCTCGAATTGCGCGATGGCCTTGGCCGCCAGTTCCTTCGTCATCTCCGATTTATTGGTGATGCCGAACGCTTTTCGGAAAAATTCGGGGTAGGTCGGGTGCTTTTTGAGCCGTTCGATGACGTTCGGCCAAGTCGCGTGCAGCTCGATCACGTCCTCGACCGGGCGCAGTGCCTGTTCTTCGAGCGTTTTCACGCGCCCGTCCCAAAACAGCGGCGTGACGTAGGCAATATTGAGCAGCGACATCGAACTGCGGTTGCCCGCGATGCCATCGATGCCCTTGCTGACAGCTTTGTTGTCGGTAAAACTGCCCGCCGGGAGGTGGCACGACGAGCAGCTCATGGTGCTGTCGGCGGAAAGTATCGGGTCGTAAAAAAGGCGGCGGCCAAGCTGCACCCCGTCCACGGTCATGGGGTTGTCCGCCGGGACCGGCACTTCGGGGAAACAGCCCGGTTTGACGATGACATACGATTGCGGGGAAAACGGGATGCCCGTTAAATCGCCGTCATTGCCGCCTTCGGGGCAACCTTCACAGTTTCCAAAAAGAGCGGCCACGATGGCCAATCCGCTGATAATCAATAACTTGCGCATCGCTTACTGGATTTTGACGGCTTCCGGGAGGTTGTCCATGAGCTTCGTTGCGACGACCACATTGGACGGGTCGTCGGAGGTCGCGGGGCTGCCGACGAGGTCGAGCGGTTGGCCGTTTTCGCGGAGGAGCTTGGCAATATCGGTCGTCAAATTGAGGCTGGAGACATGGCCGGCCCCGACGTGGAGATCGGAATCGAGGAGCGTGATCGTGCGATAAACTGCGTCGGAGCCGCAATGGTAAAGGAGCGGGTTTTCAAAGTTCGCGCCGTCGCCGTCGGCATCGTATTTCCCCTCTATTTTCATAAAAATATAGCTGGCCCAGCCGACCCAAAATTCGCCCCGGCCATTGACCGTGAGCGGGCTCGTGTCGGGCAGTTGGTTCGGATTTTGGCTGTTCAGGTCGGGCGAAACGCCGATGCCGAGCCGGATGCCCGTGTACTCGCCGTGCGGGACGTTTTCGAAGGTGAATTTTTTGCCCGACGTTGCCTCCGTTTCGGAGTTGAACGAAAGGTTCACATAGTCGATATCGGTCAATTTATGGGTCGTCCCGTCGGCTTTCAACAGTTCGACATCGCTGATGAAATACTGGAACAGGTTGAAAAAGACCTGTTTCCCGGCGACATAATCGTATTTTTTGTTGGCCACAAAAGGCTGGTCCTTGTAGGTCGCTTTAAAAACGACATTGATCGGCCCAACTTCTGCTTCGTGGCCGTGCGAATCCTTACAGCCGGAACAGGCGAGGCCGCAGAAAACCGTGGCAAGGAGGATGGGGAAAACGAGTTTTTTCATGGTTGAAAATTTTTGTGTAAAATTACAAAGTCAAGGCCCCTTCAAGACAAAACTCCCCGCCATATTGTTCCTGATTTTCCCAAAAATGACAGCATCCGACTGATCCAAATCCACGTCGTCAAACCATTTTTGATAATCGATGACCAGCAAAATGGCGGGCGAGATGCCGCGCTTCCACGTTTTTTTTTGCAAAAAAGGGAGCGTCACGGGGGCCGTTCCCAAACTTGCGGGCCATGTCAAAACCGTCAAAGGGGCCGTGGCCGCCGTGTCCTTTTTGAGCCGCATTTTCCAAAAAAAGTACGATTTGCTGGCCGCGTCCCACATCGGTTCGGGCTGCGAACGGAGCGGGTTGTTGCTCGGCGCACGGGTTGGGATGACCCTGTTTTGCGCTTCGCCGAGGCCGATTTTAAACCTGATCTGGTCAAATTCGCCCTTCACGAGCAACGTCCCGACATTGTAGGTCTCGATGGTCGGGCGGACAAGGATAATGTCCCGTTGGAAATGTTCGGCCATCGAATCGGGGAAAACACGCATCCTGACCGAGTCCATGATCATGGCCGAATCGCCCGTCACGGAATTGAAAAGTTTAAAATCGGAGAGGTAAAACGCGATCGTGTCGATGGTGAACGGGTTGCCCGCCGCGTCCGTCCAAGTTTTGAGATAGGAAAACTTGTTCGTTTCATCGCCCCAAATGGGCCCGATATTGACCTGCAAAAGCGGGTATTGACAGCACGAATCGCAGCTTTTGTCCACTTCGACAGCGAAGTTTATGGCCTCCGGGTCGAGGCAGCCCGATGTTTTTTCTTGGCAACTGGCGAAAAAAACGAGGGCGAAAAGGAGGGCCGGGAAGTTTTTCATGGAGGTGATTTTGTCAAACCAAACGCAAATTTTGCCCGATTTATATAAAACCAAAAGCGCGGCAAGCCGAAAAATCCGGTTTGCC
>JANOQP010000434.1:0-2931 GCA_031414895.1 Saprospirales bacterium | reverse complement strand
AACCCTCCGTCGCCTCTGTGTTTTAAAAAAAGCGTACGGCGGAAGGAAGATCACTTCTTTTTCGCCGCCGGTTTTGCCGCTGTTTTTGCCCCGGCCTTCGCGGGCGCTTTTGCTTTTGCGGGCGTTTTTGCTTTCACGTCGAACGCGCCGGGGACTTGTTGCTCGATCATTTTTTTGACCTCGTCGAGGCTCAAACCGGAGGCAAGTTCGGGCGCGAGCTTGCCGCCTTCGGGTGTCGTGAGCTTCAACATTTCCTTTCCGAAACGGATGAACGGCCCCCAACGGCCGTTTTCGACGGCGATGAGCGGCTTTTGGTCGTCCCAAATTTGGATAAAGCGGTTGGCCTCTTTTTCGAGTTTTAGTTCGAGCAGTTCGTGGCATTGCGCCTCGGTGAGCGTATCGAAATTGAAGCGGACGGGGATATTGACGAACAGGTCGCCCCATTTGATGAACGGCCCAAACCGGCCCTTGCCTTTCGTGATGCCGACTTCTTTGTAATAAAAAACGGGCGCGTCGGCCTTCATTTTGGCATCGACCAGTTCGACGGCGCGGTCAAAATTGACACCGTGCGGGTCCTCGCCGCGCGGGAGCGAGACGAAAGTTTCCCCATATTTAATGTACGGCCCATATCGGCCTTCTGACACGATCATGTCGTTGCCCTCGTGCGGGCCGAGATTTTTGGGCAATTTGAAACTTTCAAGTGCCTCCTCGATGGTCAATGTTTCGAGGCTGCTGCCGGCGCGGAGGTTGCCGTATTTTGGTTTTTCGTCTTTTTCAAGTTCGTCGGGCGCACCGATCTGGATGACCGGTTTGCCGAATTTCGACATCCGCACGAGAATCGTCCGGCCCGATTCGGGGTCTTTCCCCAAGATCCGTTCGCCGCTCACACGGTCGGCCTCGGTCAGTGTTTTTTGCACCGTTTGGTGGAACGGCTGGTAAAAATCGTCGATCACGTCCGGCCAATGGATCTGCCCCTCGGCGATGCTGTCGAACTTTTTTTCGATGCCAGCAGTGAAACCGTAGTCCATCACTTTGTCGAAATTGGACTCCAAAAAATCGGTCACGAGCATCCCCATATCGGTCGGGAAAAGCGCGTTTTTGACCACGCCGGTGTTCTCGCTGCCCGTTTTTTTTGTGATAATATCCTGTTTGAGCATCAAAATGCGGAAATTCCGAAGCTCGCCCTCACGGTTCAGTTTGACGACATAGCCCCGGTTTTCTTCCATTATTTTAGAGATGGTCGGCGCATAAGTGGAAGGCCGACCGATGCCGAGCTCCTCCAATTTTTTGACCAATGCCGCCTCCGAAAACCGCGCCGGGGGGCGCGTGAACCGCTCCGTGGCGGTCAAAACATCGAGGTCGAGCTTTTGGCCGACGGCCAACGGGGGCAGCACGCCCTTCGCCTCGTCGTCGTCGTCGCCCTCGTCCTTTCCCTCCAAATAAACTTTTAGGAAGCCGTCAAATTTCAAAACTTCGCCCTCGGCAACCAGTTTTTGGTCGCGCTGCGTCGAGATCTCGATGTCCACGACGGTGCGCTCGAGTTCGGCATCGGCCATTTGGCTGGCCATGGTCCGCTTCCAGATCAGTTCGTAAAGCTTCTGTTCCTGCGGCTGCGAACTGACCTGCAATTTGTCAAAATAGGTCGGGCGGATGGCCTCGTGCGCCTCTTGCGCGGCCTCGTTTTTCGTCTTAAAACGCCGCGTTTGGACGTAATTTTTGCCATAAACGCGCTCGATCTCATCGGCGATGGACTGGATGGCCAGTTCGCTCAAATTGGTCGAATCGGTACGCATATAGGTGATATGCCCCTGCTCGTACAGCCCCTGCGCGACCTGCATCGTGCGGTTGACCGACATGCCGAGCTTGCGGCTGGCCTCCTGTTGGAGCGTCGAGGTCGTGAACGGCGGCGCGGGTTTCCGGCGGACGGGCTTGACCTCGATATTGTTGATCTGGTAGGCCGCGCCGACGCATTTTTTCAAAAAACCCTCGGCGTCGCCCTCGTTGTCGATCTTGGCGGGGCTTTCGGCTTTGAGGTTCACGAGTTTCCCGGCATTGTTTTTTACCAAAAAATCGGCCTCAATTTTAAAAAACGGCTTTGAATTAAAGCCCCGGATATCGCGCTCGCGCTCCACGACGAGCTTCACGGCGACCGATTGGACGCGCCCGGCGGAGAGGTTCCCTTTAATTTTTTTCCATAAAATCTCGCTCAATTCGTAGCCCACGAGCCGGTCGAGAACGCGCCTTGCCTGTTGCGCATTGACCAAATCGAGGTCGAGGTTGCGCGGGCTTTGCACGGCTTTTTGGATGGCCGGTTTCGTGATCTCGTGAAAAACGATGCGCTTCGCAGATTTCGGGTCGAGGCCCAAAACTTCGCACAAATGCCACGAAATGGCCTCCCCCTCGCGGTCCTCGTCCGTCGCGAGCCAGACTTCCTCGACGGTGCGGGTGAGGGCTTTCAGGTCGTTGACGACCTTGAATTTTTCGGGCGAAACGACATAATTGGGGGTGTAATTCCCGCTTTTCAGGTCGATCGAGATGCCGCTTTTCTCCAAATCCCGGACATGTCCGTAGCTCGAACGGACGATAAAATCGCTGCCGAGGAATTTTTCGATTGTTTTCGCTTTCGCGGGAGACTCGACGATGAGTAGCTTTTTAGCCATTTTTTTTAAAGGGATTTCGTGTGATGGGGACTTTCGGGGGGCGAAAGTAGTATTTTTTCTTTGGGAGGTTTGCTCGGCGGGCATTTCCAAAATTTAGGGCCTCAACGCAAGCTGGCGCGAGGTTTTACAAGCTGGCGCGAGGTTTGACAAGCTGGCGCGAGGTTTTACCTCGTGCTTTATATTCTGTCGGCTGTGCCGACAATTTGGTTCAAATTTTAGGAAAAAAGCTGTTTTTCCCCAAATCCAACGTGAAGTTGTCGGCACAGCCGAC
>JANOQP010000433.1:0-4460 GCA_031414895.1 Saprospirales bacterium | reverse complement strand
CAAAACCTGCCCCGGATCGGCGAAGATGATAAGCTGGTCGTTGTTGCTGTCGGAATTCCACGGCGAGACGACGTTCGGGATGAAAACGTGCGGGTCGCGGTCCACTTTGATCTTGACGGTCGCCGAGGTTTTGCAGCCCGCGACGGAAATCAGCGTGACCGTATATTTGATGTTCGAGAACGGTTTGACCGTCGGATGAAGGAGGTCCTGGATCGAATTTCCGGCAAAGGTCAGCCCCGTTGTCGGTGTCCAAATGACCGTATCCGTTTGATTTAATGGAAAATCCGGGTTCAAGATTGCGTTCAACGTGATGCTGTCGCCAAAATCGAGCTGGATTTCCGGGACGATCGAGATGACCGGGATGGCCGGTTCCGGCACGGAGAGCGGTTCGTGGTATTTGCAACCGTTCACGTCCTGCACCCAGAGGTCGTAATTCCCGGGGAGGATGTTGCCAAATTGGGTCGCCGAGAACCAGTTTTGTTGGCCGTCGATGGAATAAACGAATGGCTCGACCCCGCCGGTGACGCTCTGAAAATTGATGATCCCGTCGCCCTGACAGGATGGGATGGTTAAATTGATTGCAAAATCCGTCGGTTGGCTCGTCTGCGCGGTCACCACGACCTTGTCGGTGGCGGTGCAGCCGTTGCCGAGGTTGGTCACGGTCATCGTGTACGTTCCGGCCTGGTTGACAGTGGGCGAAAGGCTGCTCGATCCGCTCAAAATATTGCCCGGCTGGGCCGTCCAAACCACGGAAGTTTGTGCGGAGGCCGTGCCGAGGAGGGTCGCGGTCGGGAATGCGCAGGTGAGGTCAGCAGGGTTGCCCGCGTCGGCGGTTGGTAGGGCGATGTTTTGCGAAACAACGACTTGTTGGGTAGCGGTGCAGCCGTTCGCGGCATTTTGCACGGTCAAAACATAGGTGCCGATGGCGTTCACGACGGGCGAAAGGGTGGTGTTTCCCGAAAGGATCACGCCATTGGTGGTCGTCCAATTATAGGAAATCCCCGCGCCGCCCTGCGAACCGACACCGCTCAACGTGACTGTTTTGTTCGTGCAAGTGAGTTCGCCCGGCGTGCCAACGACTGCATTTGGCGGGGTGATGTTTTGGGAGACAACCACATTTGCGACCGAAGTGCAACCATTTTGGGTATTTTTTACGGTCAAAACATAGGTCCCCGGCTTCGAGATGGTCGGCGCGAGGGTCGTCGCCCCGCCGGTGATTTGGCCGGTCGTGGTCGTCCATAGATAGGTGAAATTCGCGCCCGCGCTCGAACCGGTGCCGCTCAAATTGAGCGAAATCGTCGCGCAGGTCAAAGTCCCGGCGGGCAAAACGACCGCTGTTGGATTGTTCACCGACTCGGTGACGACAACGGACGCGGTCGCGGTGCAGCCGTTCAGGTCGTTGGTGACCGTCAAATTATAGGTCCCCGGGTTGCTGATGGTCGGCGAAAGCGGGTCGTTCACGTCGTCGATGGTGCCGCCGTTCGTGGCCGTCCATTTATAACTGAACTGCCCGGTGCTGGAATTTGACGCGTCGAGCGAGGCGATATTGAAGGTACAGGTCAAAATCGGCGGCGTTTCGATGGCCGCGAACGGCGGCGTGGTGTTCGCCGTGACCGTCGTGGCAGCGGTCGAGGAACAACCGTTCACCGTGTTCGTCACTTGCAAGGTATAGGTCCCGGCAGCGTTCACCAAAGGTGTCAAAGTGGTCGCGCCCGTTTGGATACTGCCGCCGTTCGAGGCCGTCCATTGATAGGTATAATTGCCCGCGCCGATCACCGAGCCGGTCAGCGCGGAGGTTTGTGCGACGCAGTTCAATTGGCCCACCGGCCCGGCCAGAACATCGGGCGGCGTGATATTTTGCAAAACAATGACCGACGACAGCGACGTGCAGCCCTTCACGTTGTCCGTCACGGCAAGTTGATAGGTGCCGGGCTTCGTGATGGTGGGCGAAAGCGTGGTGTTCCCGGCGGAAATCGTCCCGTTCGCGCTCGTCCATAAATAGGAATAGGCCGCGCCGACCGAAGAACCCGTTCCGCTCAAAGGGAGCGAAGTGATTGCGCAAGTCAAAGTCGCGGGCTGCGCAATGACCGCAACCGGCACATCGGGCGCGGAATTGAGGGCCACGTCATCGGTCGCGGTGCAACCGTTTTGGGTGTTTGTCACCAAAATCGTATAGGTCCCGGCGGCCGTCCCGGTGACGGTCGTGCTGGCGAGGTTGCTGGTTGGCGAAAAACTGCCGCCCGTCGTCGTCCATCCATAGGTGAAATTTGACCCCGCGCTCGATCCGCTGCCGTTGAGCGTTGCCGATGATTGCCCGCAGGAAAGCGTCGCACCCGTCCCCGCCTCCGCAATTGGCGCAGCGAGGTCCGCGCTGACCGAAACCGTGGTCGTCGCTTGGCAATTATTGGAACTATTAAAGACCAAAAGTGCGTAATCGCCCGCGCCGCCGACGGTCAATTGGAGGGAATTTTCACCCAAAAGAATGCTCCCGTTCGTCGTCGTCCAGGTGTACGAAATGTCCGCGCCCGTCGTCGATCCGGTCGCGTCGATCAAAACCTGGTTGTTGTTGCAGGCAATCACACCGTCCGCCGCGCCGATCGCGATGGGAACGCCGACGCTCTGCGTGACCGAGGTCATGGCGGTTGCGGTGCAGGAATTGGTGTTGTCGGTGATCAAAAGGGAATAATTCCCCGCGCTGCCGACGGTCGGGTTTTGCGTCCCGCCGCCCGTGGTGACCGTGCCGCCGCCGGATGCCGTCCAGTCATAAATGAAATTTGGGCCGACCGAACTGCCCGCCGCGCTCAAAGTGAGCGACGTGGTTTGGCAGGTCAATTGCCCGCCGGGCGCGACGGCGATGGCCGGCGGCGTGGTGTTTTCGGAAATGACGACCGAACTGGCCGCCGTGCAACCGTTCACCGAATTGGTCACGGTCAAATAATAAGTGCCCTGTTGGCTGACCGTCGGGTTTGAAATGTTCGGGTCCGAAATGTTCGAGCCGCTCCAAGTGTACGTCAGGTCCGGGTTTGTCGCGCTTGCCGGGCCGATGTTCGCGTTCAAAACGGCGCATGTCAAAACAGCTGGCGGCCCCGCGTCTGCCGTCGGGTTGGTGGTGTTTTGGCCGACCGCGACCGTGGCCGTGGCCGTGCATTGGCTCGAAATATTGGTGATCGTCAATAAATAATTGCCCTGCAAATTGATGACCGGGTTGAGGCCGTTTGTCCCTGAAATAAAGTTCCCGCCCGTCGTCGTCCAGTCGATTTGATAATTTCCACCGATGGAGGACCCATTTGCGTCGAGCGAAAATTGGGTGTTCGCGCAGGTGACCATCGCTGGTGGCGCAATGACCGCAACGGGCAGCGAATTGTCCGCCGCGACCGTCGCCTGTGCCGAATTGGTG
The DNA here is from genome assembly GCA_031414895.1 of Saprospirales bacterium. GTDB lineage: Bacteria > Bacteroidota > Bacteroidia > Chitinophagales > Saprospiraceae > JANOQP01. The sequence continues at coordinate 1,063 of JANOQP010000433.1, read as the reverse complement.
CAGCCGTTCACATTATTGGTGACCAAAAGGGTATAGGTGCCGGCTGCGTTCACGACGGGTTGTAAGGTCGTTTGGCCCGATTGAAGGCCGCTGCCCGTCCATTGATAGACAAAATTTGGGCCCGCCGAACTGCCGATGCCGTTCAAACTGACCGTCGCGTTCGTGCAATTGAGCACGCCCGGGTTGCCGATGACGACCTGCGGGATCAGGTTGTCAAGTGCCAAAACTGCCTGCGACGTGTTCGTGCAGCCCGATATTGCGTCGCTGACCAACAGGGTATAAGTGCCGGGCAGGTTCGCGCCGGGGGCCAATGTTGTCTGGCCGCCCGTAAGGCCGGGGCCTGTCCAAAGATAGCTGATCGATGCGCCCGTTGCCGAGCCATTTCCCGTTAAAAATACATCGTTCGCAACGCAGGTCAATGCATCCGGCGCAGCCGCGGAGGCCGCAGGGATGTCCGAACTTGCCGAAATGGGGACCGGGAAACTGGCCGTGCAACCGTTCGCCGTGTTCGTCACGACGATCGAATAAGTGCCGGGCGCGACCGCGATCGCGTCCAAAAGGTTGGTCGGGCCGCCGAACGCGCCGCCGACGGTTGTCCAATTATAGGTGAAATTGGGGCCGCTCGATGAGCCAAGCCCGCTCAATGGGACATTTTGGTTTTGACAGGTGATCTGTCCGTTGGCCGTTGCATTTGCCGTTGGCGGCGCAAAATCGCCCGGAATGGTGGCCGAAAAAGTGGCCGTGCAGCCCTGCACATCGGTCACCGTGATCGAGACCGTGCCGGGGCCGACGTTCACGAGCGGGTTCGACGACGCGCCGTTCGACCATAAATACGCGTACGGCGGGTTGCCGCCCGTGACGGTCGCGGTGACGCTGCCGCCGGTCGGCTGTGCGCAATTTGCCCCGACAATGTTCGACGGCGTGGCCGCGATGGTGCTGCCGGGCAGGATGTTGAAGATATTGGTCGCCGTGCAGCCCTTTGCATCGGTCACGGTCACTTCGTAAATGCCCGCCGCGAGGTTCATTGGGACGGCGATATTGCCCAAATTGGGCGTCCATTTAT
>JANOQP010000432.1:0-1792 GCA_031414895.1 Saprospirales bacterium | reverse complement strand
AAAATAAACACCATCCCTTTTTTCACCTTTGCACATTGCTTTAATCCAAGTTTGCCGTCTTGCACCGGCCCCGACATCGAATTTTTTTAACCGAAACTTTTTTCCCATGCCGATCCTTACCCGTACCGCCCCCGGCGGTCGCGCAGCCTTTGGCGCGCATTTCCTACTTTTTTTTGCCTTTTGCCTTTTGCCTTTTACCTTAAAAAGCCAGCCCGGTTGCCAACTTGGTTGCAAGCAAAACGTCCCGATCGCGATGTTCGACGGTTGCATCCGGCAGGTGAACGGCGATTTTTTGACCAGCCAATCGGGCTGCATCGGCCCAAAAACGGTTGAAATTTATGATTTGAACAACCAAATGATCGGCGATAAGGTCCATGCCCAACATGTCGGGCAGCTTTTGCAGGTCAAGGTGACCTCCAATTATTGGGGCTCGACCTGTTGGGGCAGCATCGTGCCGACCGACCTCCGCGCCCCGAAGATCACCGCACACGACACGACCATTTCCTGTTTGGTCAATCCGAGCCCGGCGAGCATCGGTTTTCCGACGGTTTTTGATGAATGTTCCGCGATTGCTTCGTTCGTCCACACAGACACGGTGACGGAATTTGACTGCGAAACGAAGCATTTTGTCGGCTGTTTTGCCCCCGCATTTTGGTGTTTCACCAAGCCCGCGGGCGACGGGGCGATCGATCTAAGTGGCGTTCCGTACAAAATCACCCTCGCTGGCGCGAAAAATTCGATGCCTGTGCCGATGGCGAAATACCGGACCTCCATGAAGGTCCGCCTCCCAGCGCCCGGATATGTCATGTTTGACTGGAAAATGTGGGGCAATGGCAATCCGACGAGCCTCGACGCGCTCTATTTCACGATAAACGACACGGTTTGCTACCTTTTGAGCGGCGTGGACACGCTGACCGGCACCTACATGAGCAAGCCGCTCCCCGCCGGCACTTGGGTCTCCATCGAACAGGTCTCGAACGGCGACGCGCTTTTCAACACGACCGAGATCTCGAACTGGAAATTCGTCACGACCGCCGCCGCCGTCATCCGTCGCTGTTGGACGGCCACCGATATTTGGGGAAATGCCGCCGAAACCTGCCAATATATCACCCTCGACCGCGCCTCGACCGACCATATTATATGGCCGCAAAACCGCGACGACCAGCAGCTCCCGTCGCTCGAATGCGGCACCGCCATCACCGACAACCTTGCCGGGATGCCCCTCATCGACGACGACGGCAACCCCGCGACCACCAACGACCAGCACCCGGCCAACGTGAACAGCCCTTTTTGCTCCATCGCGATCGCGAAAAGCGATCAAATTTTTCCGCTCTGCGGCGGCAGTTATGCCCTCGCCCGGACGTGGACGGCGGTCGATGATTGCTCCGCGAACGCGGCGACGCATATCCAGTTCATCAAGGTCTTGGACAAAAAATCGCCCATTTTGGATGTTTCCGCACTCGGCGGACTGATTTTTTCGACCCATTCATTTGATTGCAAAGCGACCATTTTGCTCCCAAATTTGACAGCGACCGACGATTGCTCCGCCGTTTCGGCCACGGCCAATTGGGCGTTTGGCACCGGTTTTGGCCCGTTCCAAAATGTGCCGACGGGCAGCCACGCAATCACCTTTTCGGCGACCGATGCCTGCGGAAATTCGACCCAGTTTTCGACCCAAATTTTGGTGAAAGACTTGACCGAACCCGCCATGATCTGCCAGCAAAACGTCGTCGCGAGCATCGGCTCCGACGGCACGGCGACGGTTTTTCCATCCAATTTTGACAACGGCGTT
>JANOQP010000431.1:0-2261 GCA_031414895.1 Saprospirales bacterium | reverse complement strand
TATTGAGATTTAAATTTCAGGTTTTATCACCCGAAAGGGAATAGGCTTCGACGAGCCGATCGTCCTTTTGGGTCTCAAAAACGTCGATCACTATTTCAATCACTTTTTTCAGGACGTCGGCGGGCAAATTGGGCTTTGTGCCTTCCAAATAGCGCGAAACGGCTTTTTGGAGCGTCAGTTCAGGGTCGTCCGCCCGCCACTTTGCGAGGAGATAACTGGCAGCCCCGCGATGGCCGCTATAATATTTTTGTGCCGACAAAAGCGCCCATTCTGGGGTTTTTGAAAACTCCTCGATGTATTGGTCGAGGCTTTTTTCGGTCGGGTCGGATGCCATTTTTTTGGCCGAATCTGAAGCCATGACGTTTATTTTTTTACAAAAGTAGGGAATAATGGCGTAAGAATGAGCCGGTCAAAGGGCAAGTCCGGGGCCCATTCTTCGGGAAAATTTTGCTGAATTTGACTTTCGATCAAAAATCGCCCGGATATGGTTGAAAAATGGCGTTTGAAAACGGCCGCATAAAGCTGTTTGCGCTTTTCATCAATGGGTTCGATCTGGATTTTTCGACCGGGCCATGTGGCTGAAAATTCCATTGCCGCCTGCGCAACAGTGGCAATCACCCGAACCAGGTCTTCATTGTTCGAAATTGCGGAATCGCTCACTTTGCCATTTTTGATGTCCCCAAAACCGAGGTTCCAAATCGGCTCGGCAAGTGGCACGAGTTGGATGATTTTTTGGATTTCGCCCCTTGGGCCAATGCTTTTGAACGCAAAAAGCGTCTTTTCACCGTTTGAGCGGAGGTCGTAGGTTTTCTCGATCATCGGTTCGATGTTTGTTTTCTCGGCCCAAAAATGGCTGTTTTTTTGAAAAAGCAAACGGCAAACTAGCATTTTTGGGCAGGATAGGGGAAACCTGCATAGTTTTGCGGCTCAATTTTATGGCAACAAAACGGAGCGTTTTTCGTTTTTTGACCTGCCCGAACGGGGCACAAAATTTCCTCGAACATGAAAAAATGGCTCATCGCGCTCGTCCTTTTTGGCTTTTTGGCCAATGAATCCCGCGCCGCTTATATGCTCGTCCCAATGGACGAGACGACGCAAAAAGACCACCTCAAAGCCTACGGCATCGCATATTGGGTCATCAATCAGGGGGTCGAGGCGTGGTGGCTGCTCAATTACCGGGGCGGCAGTTTTGCGTTCCCGTATTCCAAGAATTTTGAAAAAGAGTGCAAGACGCGCGGCGTGAGCTTCGAGATTTTGGCCGACGGCCAATGGAACAATGTGCTGGCCGAGATTGCCAACCCGGAGGTCAATCAAGATGCCATCAAACTCGAAAAAGCCCCGAAGATCGCCGTTTATACCCCCTCCAAAAACGAAAAGGGCGAGGACATCCAGCCATGGGACGATGCCGTGACGCTCGTTTTGACCTATGCCGAGATTCCTTATGAGACCGTTTATGACACCGAGGTTTTGCAGGGGAAATTGGCCGATTTTGACTGGCTGCACCTCCATCACGAGGATTTTACGGGCCAATATGGCCGGTTTTATGGCTCCTATCACAGCACCGCGTGGTACAAGGACCATGTCCGGGCGAACGAGGAACTGGCGCGGATAAACGGGTTTGACAAGGTCAGCCAGTTGAAATTGGCGGTCGCCAAAAGCATCGCGGGCTATGTCTCGAACGGCGGTTTTATGTTCGCAATGTGCTCAGCCACAGACACTTACGATATCGCGCTCGCGGCAGACGGCATCGATATTTGCGCCCAAATGTATGACGGCGACGCATCCGACCCGAACGCGCAGGAGAAGCTCGATTTTTCTAAAACCCTGGCCTTCGAGAATTTCTCGCTCGTCCGCAACCCGCTCGAATATGAGCATTCCTCGATCGACAACAACCAGGGCCGCAACGTGGTCGCGGAGCAGGACTATTTCACGCTGTTCGATTTTTCGGCAAAATGGGACCCCGTTCCGACCATGCTCACGCAATGCCAAACCAAAACGGTCAAGGGTTTCATGGGCCAATCGACCGCTTTTCGGAAGGCGACCGTCAAGCCAAGCGTCCTCGTTTTGGGCGAGAACAAGCCCGCGTCGGAGGTCCGTTATATCCACTCGAACTTTGGAAAGGGGTTTTTCACCTTCTACGGCGGCCACGACCCGGAAGACTACCGGCACCTCGTCGGCGACCCAAATACGGATTTGACGTTGCACCCAAACTCGCCGGGCTATCGGTTGATCTTGAACAATATCTTGTTCCCGGCAGCGAA
>JANOQP010000430.1:0-3409 GCA_031414895.1 Saprospirales bacterium | reverse complement strand
TTTACGCTTCGCTCTCGGCAGAGCCGGGGCTGGCCCAACTGCACGGTTTTCTGAAAAGAAACTATGCCGCCGCTTTGCAGGACGACGCGCAACAGGTCATCAACCAGTTGCTGAAAACCGACCCGCAAATCGTGGACGATGCTTTTTCGCCCGTTTCGAGGTACGACCACCTGCCCGCCTCGCTCGCACGGGCGGCCGAACTGCTCGGTGAAAAGCACTACATGTACCGCTTGCTGAAAGCGCGCGAGTATTTTTTTCGCTCAAAATCCCTGCGGGTGGAAAATCATCCCGGCACCCCGCCGGATTCGTTGCTGCACCGCCAACTGGCCTGCCTCGATACCGCGCTGACCTTCGAAGCGGACGCGGCCTACCTCTATTTTGAAAAAGGGTGTTTGCAGTATTGGGGGATGTTCCAATCGCCCGAATTGTGTCGCGCCAACTTTGAAAAGGCCATTGCGCAGTCGCCGGAATGGCTCTTGCCGGTCTATTATTTCAGTAGAATCCATTATTTCCCGCTGAAGGATTATGCCAAAGCCGTTGACTTGCTCAAAAAAGTCATCGAAATGGACAGCACTTTTTTGCCCGCTTACCGGGAAATGGGCGCGGTAACCAACGGCATTCAAAGCAAATTCTGGTATGGGGAATATGTGCGCCGGATGCAAGCCTACGAGGAGCAAAACCCGGGGCGGGTGCCGGTCGCTTACTTCAATTACCTCGGCAACTCGCTCTGGAGGCTCGGAAGGCCCGAGGAGGCAAAGGCCGCCCTGCTGAAAGGCGTGGAGCTTTCAAAAGGCAAATTCCCGTCATTGTATACCAACCTCGGCGTGGTTTATAGTGATTTGGGGCAGTATGAAGAAGCCGAAAAGGCTGCCATGAAACGCATTGAACTGAGCCCTTTGGAACAATTGGGGTACGGCCAATTGGCGACGTTCAGGCATTATTTTTTGAAAAAGAAGTTGGAGACGGTACCCGGGCTTTATCGAAGGGCGATGCAATTTGGAAAGAGATGGGACCAGGGCACTTTGGTCGTTTTTTTTCAACAACAGCGGCAACTTGACTCTGCGCTATTGATCGCCCACGAGTGGCACAGCCAGGACACGGCCAACCCGCAAGCCCTGCTCTTGTTGGGCAAAACCCTTTCTATGCAGGGAAACGAAATGGCGGCAAGGGAGATTTTTCAAAAACTGTTGGACAACAAAGCCGCTTGGGATTTCTGTCCTGCCTATTATTATCAACTCATCGCCCGGCTGCAAACCGGGCCAGGTGACAACTTCCAGGCCTTCATCGAAACAGAGCGGCTGAAATCCGGCGACCTGCCGGGGTTCTGCTATTGGACGGCCTGCGCACTGGCCATCAGCAACCGCCCCGATGCCGCGCTCGATTGGTTGGAAAAAGCCTTGCAGGCGGGCTGGAAACCCGGCATCGCGCTTTTTTTAGAGCCGACCCTTTTCTTTTTCGCCCTCGACCCCGTCCGCGACACGGACAGGTTCAAAGAAATGGTGAAAAAGTATTTGCCCCAATATGCGAGGTTGATGGGGATCAAGTGATCATGCGAATAATGGGTTGATTGCCTTTTTTAAAAGTCGAATGGATTTCAGCATGAAAAATGTTTTGTTTGCCCTCCTTGCCTTTCCTTTTTTGGCTATCGGCCAAACGGAAAAGGGCGTGTCCCCTGTCGCCGCACCGTCCGCCGTGAGGGCCGTCGTCGTCGGCATCGGCCAATATCAGGACAGCACTTTTGTCGCTTCCGATGCCGCTCGGCGCGATGCGGAGGAGTTTGCCGCTTTCCTCCAATCCCCGCCGGGCGGCAACCTCGACCGCGACCAGATTATTTTGTTGACCGACCGAACGGCCACGCTCGCAGGTTTCGTCGCCGCGCTCGACTGGCTTTTGGATGAAACGGGGCGCAAAAGCACGCCAACAAAACGGGTCGTCTATTTTGCCGGGGCCGGCCGGGTCACGATGCCGGGCAACAAAAAAAAGGAGGGCGCCGTGCTTTTTTTCCACGACTCGCCGACCGCGCCGTTGGAGGGCAACACCTTTCCGCTGCGCGAAATAGAAAGGCTTTTGGGCAAGGATGGCGCGCCTTTTTCGCTAATCGCAACCTTTGACGATCCTTTTTTGGAAAAAAACGACGGGGCCGCCCCGATTTGGGGCGGCGAGGGCAAATCGCGGCGCACGGTTTTCTTTAAAAAAAACAGGCCCGCGGCAAACCCCGGCGTAGCCACAATTCCCGCTGAAGTGGAAGCCAAGACGGCCGCCCCGCAACATGAAAAAAGCATTTCAAACGACCTTGTTGCCGCCCTTATCGGTCTCGCCGACACCGACGAAAACCAAAAAGTGACCGCCAGCGAGGCATTTCTTTTTTTGAAAAATCAGCCGACCGCCAACCGTTCGCCGTCAGCCGTCAGCCGTCAGCCGCCACCCGTTCGCCGTCAGCCATCAGCCGTCAGCCGTTCGCCGCCACCCGTCAGCCGTGCTTTTTTTACATGGCGGTTTCGCCGCGCGATGCGACCCTTTCGGCGGTCGACGGAAAAATGCTCGAAGCACTCCAATCGCTCGGTGGCGACGGCCTTTTCCCGCCAATCGTCCACCTCGAATCGATGCCCGCCGAAGACCGTTTATTGGAAAAAACGGGCCCGGCCACGCGGCAGCTTTACGAGGATTTTATCCTTTCCATCAAAATCAAGAACTTCCTGCCGCCCGCGCCCGGCAATGCCGCTGGGCTTTATGACAGCCTGCTCCTCGTCCCCGACCTGCAGCCCATCGGCGGGCAGCTCCGACGGCGGTTCGCAGCCGCCATGCTCGACGACACCCAACAGGCGCTGAACGCATACCTCAACAACAGCGCGAAAGAGCTTGCCCGCCGCCGCAAAAACCCCGAACAGTATGCAACCTACGCGCAACTTTTGGGCAAGGCCAACGAGCTGCTCGGCCCGCGCCATTATATGCGCAATTCGTTGATTGCCAAACAATTGTATTTTGAGGGATTGGCCGCACGGCTGCAATTTTTTACAAAAAAAGACACGTCGCTGCTCCGCCTCGCGCTTGAAAAACAGCTCGCCGCGCTCGGCTCGGAACCGGAGGCGGCTTATATCCTGAACGAACTTGGTGTCGTCCAAAACAGCCTCGGGCAGCGCGACGAAGCGCACAGGGACTATCTGGCCGCGACCATTTTCTCGCCCGCATGGGCCATCCCTTTTGCGAACATCAGCCTCCTTTATTTGGCCGAAAAAAACTGGGACGCTGCCCGCGTGAACGGGATAAAGGCCATCTCGCTCGCCCCGTTGAACCCGGCGGGCTATCAAATATTGGGCAGCGTGTTCCATCAATCGGGCGACCTCGAAAAAGCGGAAAAGCTCTACCACCGAACCCTCCGCCTCGACGACGACCAGCCTTTGGCCCATTA
>JANOQP010000429.1:0-3835 GCA_031414895.1 Saprospirales bacterium | reverse complement strand
ACCCAGTTTTCCCAAAAAATGGCGCGTTGCACAAGCTCATTAAGCTCAATGGCCAGCCCGCCGTCGGAGGAGGTCGGGTTGAGGCTTTCCACGATTGTCTGGTCGAGCCAAGCCGCCGTCGGGGGACGGATGCCATCGTTGGCGAAGGCAGTTTTGAGCTGTTGGAAATCGACAGTCGGGAAATACGAACCTTCCGTCGTCTCAATTCGGAAACCGTTGTCGGCCAGTATTTTGGTCTCCAGGTATTTTTGTGGGTCGAAGGAGCCGCCCCAGATTTTTTCGCCCTCGGATTCCAGTTTTTTGAGGATGCCCGGTTTTTCGAGGGAGCCAGCGATGACAGGGTCAAAATTGATGCTGTGCAGCAGTCTTTCCATCAAAACAAAAGCCGGGTCGCCACCTTTTGGGAGCATCGATTGGAGCAATTTATAGGCTTTTCCGCCCGATTCGACCTTGTTGGTGGGCAATTTTCCGAGTTCGAGGGCGAATTTTTCAAAATCCGCACCCGGTGCACCGGGCTTCGCGCCAGCAAAAACCTTTGTCAGCGCGGGGCCGAAAATCCAACCAGTTTTTCCGTCGGCAGCGGCCACTTCATAAAAATAATCGGTCTCATCGCTCAAGCCCAAAGGCATGGTCACCTTTTTGTCGGAGCGCTTTCCTCTAGCCGTCAAAACGGACCCTTTTGGGAATTGGGCGACCACTTTTCCGGTGGCATCAGGTGTTTCGCGCATCCGCAGGCCATTGACGAAAGCAGTGTAAATTTCGACTTCGGGTTTGCCAGCGATGGCTGATTTTTCGGTCGGTTCTGGAGACGAAGCGGCAGGGGCGGCGGGTTGTTTGACCTCGTATTTGCAGGAAAAAAGGAGGAAAAGGGCTGCGGGCAACAAGAACGTGATACTTGGTTTCATTGATTTGAATGTTTTAAAAAATTATGCGGGTGAAAAAGTTGGTAAAGGAAGCACGGTTTTTCAACAAAAAAAAGCCGCTTTTCAATGCTTTGATTGAAAAAACGGCTTTACTAAATGCTGAAATTTTGCGTCAGGCGAGCTTGACCATGTCGCGCACCAAATAGCTGTGCCGGTTGAAATGGATCAAATTTGACCGCTTCAAATCGTTCATCACGGCAGTCACCATTTGGCGGCTCGTCCCGGTGATCGCTGCGATGTCTTGATGGGTGAACGGGTGCTTTACAAGGGTCTCGAAGCCGATGGCGCGGCCGGTGGAGTTCGCGCTGTCGCGCAAAAAATCGACGATTCGCGTCCGGGCATCTTTGATAATGAGGTTTTCGAGCTGTTTTTCGGCGGTGCGGAGCCGTGCGCCGATGAACTCAAGGACAGAGCGGCAAAAGCGGAAATTGCGCTGCATCAGTTCCTGAATTTTTTCGATGGGTAGGGCGAGGTAACTCGATTCGTGCTTCAGAGTGGCCGCGCTGTCGGTGCGGCGGGCCTCGCCAGTGAGGCAAAGTTCGCCAAAAACGCCGCCCGGTTGGATGACGGTTTTGATAACCTCGCGGCCAAAACCCGAGGGGCAAAAGATTTTCACGGAACCGTTCAACAGGATGAAAAGCTGTTTGGACGGCTCGGCATTGGTATAAACAAAATGGTATTTGGCGGCCGACTTGCGCGTCGCCGAGCGGGCGAGGTCGTCAAGCTCTGCCGGGCTTAGGCAGGAAAAAAGCGGGTTTGTCGCCAAAAACGCGGACAAGCCGAGGCTTTGCGCGGTCGCAACGGATGAAGAAATAGCGGTCATGGTCAGCAATTTAGTGTGAAAACAGGTTTGGCAAAATAGTCTGTTGACAGGACAACTGTCGGCCAAGATCCCCCCATGCGGTCGATTGTTTTTAAAAGAAAGGGAAACGGGGCGGCAGCCATTAAGCCGCTCGCCCCGCCCCGGTTCACCCGTCCAAAAGTGAATTTTTGAATGTCTTTGGTTGGAAGAATAAACAAAACATGGATTTTGTCATTCATTTACGATCCGGTGTCGCGCCCGGTTTTTTTGGGCGTCAAAAAATCCCCTATTTCCCCCAAATGTTTGGCGGTAGCGAATGTCAAAGTACATTTGCGACGTTCACTTCAACCCCTTTCCGCACCCAACCATCATTTTTATGGAAGAGAAAATCGTCAGTTTGCTGCAATCGCAGGACAAAGAGGCCATCAGCCTTTTGTATGATAATTATTCGGCCGCGCTCTATGGCGTCGTCCTGCGCATCGTCCGCTCGCCGGACATTGCGCAAGATGTCATGCAGGACAGTTTTGTGAAAGCATGGAAATATGGGCCAAATTATGATGCCTCGAAAGGCCGTCTTTTTACTTGGCTGCTCAATATCGCCCGCAACACGGCCATCGATGTCACCCGGAGCGCGGGCTGGAAAATGGGCGAAAAAACCACCGACCTCACTTCCCTCGTAGGTTTTGGCGGGGCGACGACAAACCCGGAGCATATCGGCCTCCGAAAACTGGTGGACAACCTCGAACCAAAATATAAGACCCTAATAGAGCTTATCTATTTTCAGGGCTATACGCAACAAGAGGTTGAAAAAGAGCTGAACATACCAATCGGCACCATTAAAACACGTTTGCGGGCAGCCATCGGCGATTTGAGGAAGGTATTTGGCGACGGTGACATGCGCCAAGCGGCCGTGCTTATTTTCGCCATCGAACAATGGATCAACTAAGGTCCTTGTCATTATCTATTCATAAGCCCCAATAAAATTTAATACACAAACAATAAGATGGATATTCAATCCTATATAAAATCTGGCCGTGTCGAGCATTATGTGCTTGGGCTCGCCTCAACCGAGGATACACGGGAAATTGAGCGGTTTGCGGCGGAATTCCCGGAGTTTCAGGCGGAGATAAACCGCGTCCATGAGGCATTGGGGAAACTTGCTTCTGCTGCCGCCATTCAGCCGCCGTCCGGCCTCAAAGAGCGTGTCATGACTGAAATCGACCGTATTTCGTCCGGGATGCCGGAAAAACCGCGATCGAAGCCGGTCGATGCCGCCAAAAAGCCCGAACCGAACCGCCCCCAATCAACCGAACCGTTCCTGGCAACCGCAAAAACGACCAGTATTGCTTGGGCCTGGGGCTGGTTGGCCGCTGGTTTGATTGCCGCTGGGGCAGGTTATCTGTATAAAATCAATAGCGATGTGCAATCGAAATTGAACACCGAAACAACTCGCGCCGATGAAGCGGTGGCTAAATTTGAGGCACTCGACAAAGATTGTTCCGCAAGACAGGCCAAAGAGGACAACCTTAAAAAACAAATCGCCTTTGCCCGCGACCCGGCAACCAAATCGGTCGTGATGCGCGGGGTCGAAAAATCGCCGAACAGCCTTGCTTCCGTTATTTTCAATGCAAACAAACGCGAGGCATATATTGAGGTCAATTCCCTGCCAGCCGCGCCGACCGGGAAACAGTACCAACTTTGGGCGATCCGGGGCGAGGAAAAAGTGTCGATGGGCGTTTTTGATGTGCCAAAATCGGCGGATGAACATTTCGCCGTGCCCTATGTCGATAATGTCGACGCTTTTGCGGTGACATTGGAAAATCAAGGCGGCTCACCAGTTCCGACATTGGAGGAAATGTACGTTGTCGGTGCCGTCGATAAACCAAAACTGCGCCGCCGTCAATCGACCACGCCTTCAGATAACGGTTAAAAGCCCTTTGGTTTTTCAATAAAAAACACCTGTCCGGGAGCAACTTGGTCAGGTGTTTTTTGTTTAAAAAATGCAAAGGCTTGGAATTCAAGCCACTCATTTTCAATAGTGAACAACTTTTTTAACACATAGGCTCAAAGAAACTTCACATAGTTCAGATAGCTCTTGGCTGTATAAAAC
>JANOQP010000428.1:0-2549 GCA_031414895.1 Saprospirales bacterium | reverse complement strand
TCCGGGTCCCTCCCTACCAAAATAAGCGATTGCCTTTTCTATCGCTTTATCACAATCATTTTTTTGAACAATATCACATGAAATTGCCAGCAATTCGGGCGCAAATCCAATTTGGTCGGTGATTGATTTTCTTATTTCTTGTTCGATTTTATCGTTCATCAATAAATCCAGCAACACCAATTTCGCGCCGTGCGCCGCAAAAAGTTCTGCCGTCGCATAACCGATGCTCCGAAGCGATGCCGCGCCCGTAACCACACAGACTTTGTTTTGTAAAAGCAAGTGATTGTATTTATTGGGCATAATTGGACACGGCTTTTTGTGCGGTCAATAATTCAATCTCAATTGAATGATAGCCGAGTTCTTCCAAAATTTCGCGGCTGTCCCAACCGATCGGCACCGCCGAAGACCGCGCGGAAAGGTTTTTCCCATCCACTTGAATGGTCGAACGGATGACCGCCGTCCGCCCCTCGGTCGGGTGGTTTTCAAAATCCAACAGCCCAACTGCCTGCAAATGCGGGTCGTGTATCAACGTTTCGAGCGTGTGGCAGGGCATGGCGGGCAGGTCGGCTTCCCGAAAAATGGCGAGCCATTCGGCGGTCACCTTATTTTCCAAAGCCGCGCCCCGCACTTCAAACCATTCAAAAACATACTTTGCCCGATTGGAAATGGTGGAAAAACGGGCATTGTTCAACAGTTCAGCCCTTCCCGTCACCGATAAAAAGGCTTGTACCTGCGCGTCCGTGTTTATCGTGAAGGAGATATAGCCGTCTTTCGTTTTCACGGGTTTATTGAACGGGCTCAACAAACGGAGGTCGCCCGGCGGGCCAACCGGCGGGTCGAAACTTTGCTGGGCCAAATGTTCCTGCAAAACGACCGTTGCCATGGTCTCGAACATCGGAATTTCGAGCGTCGCGCCCTGCCCGGTCCGTTGGCGTTGCATCAAGGCAGCCATGACCGCACCGGCGGCGATTTCGCCCACGACATGGTCGCAAATCAACAAGGGAACGTATGCGGGTTTGCCGTCGCGCGCCATGGTCAAACCGGCGATGCCCGATGCGCCCTGCAAAACGCTGTCGTAAGTCGGCAGTCCCGAATAAGGGCCGTCCGTGCCGTAGCCTGTTATCAGGCAATAGATTTTATCGGGAAATTTTTGATGGATTGAATGGGCATCCAATCCCAACCGCTCCAAAGCATCGGGGCGCATATTGGCGACAATGACATCGCTCCAAACGACCAATTTTTCGCAAATTTCCTTGCCGCCTTGCTTTTTGAGGTCGAGGCAAATGTTGCGTTTGCCGCGGTTGAGGTGCAGGTACGCCCCGGAATGTTGACCCGTCGGGGACAAGCCGCCGAGACCGCGCATGAGGTCGCCCGACGGATGTTCGACCTTTATAATTTCCGCGCCATATTGACCCAACCGCCAAGTGGCAACGGGCCCCACCACGACGCTGGTCAAATCCAGGATTTTGATGCCTTTTAGTGGTTCAAAATTCATTTCGTATCCATTGTTTTAGCCGTTGCTTCGACTGCCATTTGATTGCAATCATCATAGATTTTCAATAGCCAACCCATTTCGTTCCGATTCGCGGCAAGCGTCATCGGGCGGTTGCAAAACAGCGGGGCAAGGTGTTTTACCTTAATTTCCGTCAGTTTTTGCCCCAATTCTTTTTTTAAAAATTCGGTCAAAAACAGCGTTGCCAAACCGCCGTTCACGACCAAATCGGGAAGCCCTTCGACTTCGCGGGCATAGTTTTTATCCAAATGGATTTTGTGGGAATTGAAACCGAGCGCGGAATATTGAAACAAGATTGTTTCATCTGGAATCACTTGTTTTTGAAATTCGGCTTCGTTGGGCGCGTGGGGCGTTTTTTCAACAGTCGTTTGCCCGCTTTTTTCACCCAATAAAATATACGTCTGGGTTTCAACGATTGCCGGCGTTGCGGCTGAAATCGGGCGCAATTCATGGTGAATCTCCACGATCGCCATGCGCCCCGAAGCGGTCGTTTTTTCGGAAATGTTTTTTACAAAACTGGTTCGTTCGACCATCGAACCAATCGCAATGTCGCCTTGGTAAGCGACCGTTCTGCCGCCCAAAAGCAATCTTGGCAAGCCCAAATTAGGAATAGAAATGCCCAGCCCGGGGAAGCCGTCGGGGCGCAAATCCGATTTTCGGGTCTCGCCAGCCAGCAAAAAAAAGTGCCAACCGCGCGGCAAAATGTCGCCTTCCGCCAGCCCCGAAGCCTCCAAATCGAGCATTGCCGCCACCCGCCTGACCATTGTCGGGCTGCATATTTCCATCACTTTTTGAGGGGGGGCGACGATTGATTCTTGCATTTCAGATTTGAAATTTTGCACAAAAATACTTTGCCATTCCGTATTTGAAATAAATTTTTCAAATTTGAAAACATCCGACGAATTGAATGTTTAAGTTTTGATAAAAAATAAATTTTGTTTCCGTAAATTACTAATTTTACGCTAAAACGGAATCAAAAATGACGTTTCAAGATTTTCGCATCGCCTTTCAGTCTTACCCAATCATTTCAGTGATT
>JANOQP010000427.1:0-4024 GCA_031414895.1 Saprospirales bacterium | reverse complement strand
TTTTTGGCCGGGCTGCGCGAGGCACGGGCTTGGCTGCCGGATGCGCTCGTGATCAGCGGCGACCTCTGTTTTGAGGTCGGCGAGGAGTCGGTCTATCGTTGGGTAAAAGAAAAATTGGCAGACTTTCCGGTGCCATATTATGTCATCCCCGGCAACCACGATGATTCGGAAATGATGGCACAAGTCTTTGACAGTCAATCACTTACGGATTTTGAGACGGGTTGTTTTACGGCAAAAATCGGCGGGCGGACGGTCATTTTCCTGAATTCAGAGACCGGTTTTTTTGTTGAAAACCAAATGGTTTGGCTCGAAAATCACCTCGTTGAATCGGTTGAAAAACAGGAAATCATTTTCGTTCATTATCCCCCAATCCGCTGCGGCCTGAAATTTATGGACGAAAATTATCCGATGGAGGAGGCCAGCCGCGAGCGTTTTCAGGCGATTATTTCTGCCCAGCCGAAGCCAGTGCACGTTTTTTGTGGCCATTATCATGCAGCGCGGACGGTCGGTCGCAAAAATCTGTTCGTCCACGTTACGCCGTCCACTTTTTTTCAGCTCGACCCCCGGCCCGCTGTCTTTACGATCGACCATTATCGCCCCGGTTTCCGCTGGATCTCGGAGGACAACGACCGGGTCCAATCGTCGGTCCATTATTTTCAAGGCCACCTCGCACCCGATATGCCCGAATGAACGATTTTATAAAAAAACTGACGAAAACCCCATTCAGCCAGCTCATCCAGCACGGTTTCGAGGCCGTCGAGGGCGGCTGGAAAAAAACGCGAAACGGTTGGCTGCCCGCCATTGAGGTGGCCGACCCGAAAGACATAAAACAGATGCTGATTTTTGCAACCCGACTTGTTTTGGAGGAAGAAGGCAATCTTCTTTTTCTCCGCCAAACGCCCAAAAACGGGGGCCGCTTTTCACTTCCCGGCGGAAATGTCGAAGAATCCGAGTTCGCCCGCGAGGCCCTTTGCCGCGAGGCAGAAGAAGAAATTGGGATCAAACTCACGCCCGACCGGCTCACGCTGGCCCATGTTTTGCACCGCCGGAAGCGCGACACGGGCGAGATCTTCATCGTTTTTTATTTCAAGGCCATTAAATATAAAGGCGAACCGGTCAGCCAGGAGCCGCACAAGTTCGACCATGTGGTGTGGGTGCCGGCGGCGGACCTGCCCGAAAATTTGAGCAAGCACACCCGAAAGGTCCTCGACCGGATTTCGCGGGGCGTGATGTATTCGGAACTGCCGAAGGTGAAATGACATCGGACGGTCAATATTTTTGGATGAATTGGCCGAAGCCCGCTCCGATTGCCGTTTTTGCATTTATTTTGCTCGAATTTTCAAAAAAGCGGACAATTTTCCACAAAAATCGCCGGGCAGCCGTTCCCATTTTTCTTTTATAAAATTTAAAAAACAGTCATTTTGAAACGTTCCTCGATCATTGTCGGCCTCGTTTTGTTGGTGTTGCTCATTGACCAAGCCCTGAAAATCTACATAAAAACGCATTTCGAGTACGGCGAGGAACACCGCTGGGCCGATTGGGCGATGCTCAAATTTGTCGAAAACGAGGGCATGGCGTTCGGCCTCACGCTCGGCGGCATTTATGGCAAAATGGCGCTCTCGATCTTCCGGCTCGTCGCGGTCGGGCTGCTCATTTTTTATGTGAAAAGGCTGCTCGAAACCCGCGCCCCGATGGGTTTTATCGTCTGCATTTCGCTGATCTTGGCCGGGGCGATCGGCAATATTTTGGACTCGATGTTCTACGGGCTGATTTTTTCGGAGACCCATTATCATGGCGGCGTGGCCCAATTTGTCCCGATTGGCACCGGTTACGATGAGTTTTTGTTCGGAAAAGTGGTCGATATGCTCCATTTTCCGATGATCAATTTCACGTTGCCGGAAAGTTTCCCATTTTGGGCGGGCGAGGAATTCACGTTTTTCAGCTTTATTTTCAACATCGCCGATGCGGCCATTTCGACCGGGGTGATCTCTATATTGGTTTTTCAGCGCAGTTTTTTTCAGGAAAACGAACTTGGCGCAAACCCTTTTTCGGGGGCGGAAGGCGATTTGGTCGATGCGAAACTGGACGATGAAAATGTTGGGCTTGACCTTGAAAAAAACCCGGTTGAGATCGGCGAGAATGAAAATGGGGAGGTCTTTTCTGAAAAAACACTTGATCCAGAAGGTCCCAAAAACTAAAAAACATGCTCGACCGCTCGTGCATTTGAGAAAATTTTGAATGATCGATTTCCAAAAACACACCCTCGCCAACGGCCTCCGCGTCATTTTGCACCGCGACGATTCGACCCCGATGGCAGCGGTGAGCGTCGCCTACGATGTCGGTTCGCGCGACGAAAGGGCGGACAAAACGGGTTTTGCGCACCTTTTTGAGCATCTGATGTTCGGCGGGTCCGAGAACGCGCCCGATTTTGACGAGCCGTTGCAGGTCGCGGGCGGCGACAACAACGCCTTCACGAACAACGACATCACCAATTTTTACGAATCTGTCCCCGTCGAGAACCTCGAAACGGCACTTTGGCTCGAAGCCGACCGGATGGCCGCGCTCTCGATCAACAAAAAATCGCTCAACGTGCAGCGAAAAGTGGTCGTCGAGGAGTTCAAGGAGACGACGCTCAACGAGCCTTATGGCGATGCGTGGCACCATATTTCGGCCATGCACTATCTGGAACACCCCTATCGCTGGCCCGTCATCGGCCTCGAACCGGCGCATATCGAAAAGGCGAAGCTGGCTGACGTGACCGATTTTTTCAAAAAACATTATGTCCCGAACAATGCCGTGATCGCCGTCGCCGGGCCGATCGACCCCGCTGAAGCATTGGTTTTGGTCGAAAAATATTTCGGCGACATCCCGCCCGGCCCCGAACGCACGGGGCGAAACCTGCCCGTCGAGCCGCCGAAAAACGGTTTTGAACAAAAAATAATCGAGGACGGGAAAACGCCAGTCGATGCTTTTTTCCTCGCCTTCCGGGTCCCCGGTCGGGTCGAAAAAGGTTTTTACGCCGTCGATTTGCTGACCGATGTTTTGGCAAACGGCACTTCGAGCCGCCTTTATCGCAGGCTTTTAAAGGAAAACCCGCTTTTTTCGAGCGTCGATGCCTATTTGACGGCCTCGGCAGATCCCGGCCTGCTCGTCATCGAGGGGAAAATGAGCAAGGGGATTTCAATCGAAACGGGCATCGCGGCCATTTGGCACGAGCTTGATTTGATGAAAAACGTGCCGATCCCGGAGGCCGAACTGCTCAAGATCCGCCACCGTTTTGAGAGCACCGTCGTATTTTCAGAGATCTCGGTGATGAACAAAGTGCAGAGCCTTTGCCAATACGAACTGCTCGGCGACGCCAATTTGATCAACGACGAGATCGCATTTTACGAGGCCGTGAGTGCCGAGGAGATCCAACGGGCGGCACAGGATGTTTTGACGCTCGACAATTGCGCGGAGCTTCGATACCACGCCGCGAAGTCGGTAGAAGCTGTTTAAGCCAGCCCTTTTTTTGTCAAAAAAGAAAGAAACCCGCCCACATTTCTACATTTGCCGACATCAAGCCCCGCCTGTTTTTCTCCTTTTTTAAAAAAACCGGTGGCGCAAAACCAACTTTTTTTTCACCTAAAACAAAAATTTTATGAACGCTTTGCTTCCGCTCGGCCGCTGGCTTTTTGCCATTCCGTTGGCACTTTTTGGGGTGCTGCACTTCATGTCCGGCGCAGAAATGGCCGGCGCCGTCCCGGCCTACCTGCCCGCGCCGACCTTTTTTATCTATTTTACGGGTGCTTGCCTCGTGGGTGCGTCACTCGCGTTTGTCACTCAAAAATATGACAAATTGGCGGCGGTCCTGCTCGCCATTTTCATGGTCTGCATGGTTTTGATGGTGCAAGGCCCAGCCTTTATGGGCGGCAACAAAAATGCCCTTTTTCAGATCTTGAAGGACATGATGATCGCGGGCGCGGCATTGATGTACGCGCGTCATTACGCGACCGACCGTTCGGTCATTGGGTAAGTTTTGAGT
>JANOQP010000426.1:0-5274 GCA_031414895.1 Saprospirales bacterium | reverse complement strand
GCTTACAGCCAAATCAGGTCAAAAGTTATTACCGCGAACAGGTCGGGAAGTACAAGGAGCAGCTCAAAATGAAGTGTTTGCAATACAAGATCGACTTCGTGGAAGCGGATATCAAGGAGGGTTTTAAGCCCATTTTGCAGCAATATTTGGTGAAAAGGGGGCGAATGGGGGTTTGAAAATTCAAATGCAAACTCAAATCAAAATCAAAAAACGGCGATGAACAACCCGCGGATCCGCAACCTCAACCTCGAAGTTTTATCCAATAATTGGTACACGCTCCGAAAGGCGACGTTCGATTTTTTGAAAAAAAACGGCACTTGGCAGGCCCAAAACCGCGAGGCATACGACCGGGGGAACGGTGCGACCATCCTCCTTTACAACCCAAGTTCGGCGACCGTCATCTTGACGCGGCAATTTCGGATGCCCACCTATTTGAACGGCAACGCGACCGGGATGCTCATCGAATCGTGCGCCGGGCTGCTCGACCTCGACAACCCGGAAGACTGCATCCGCCGCGAAACGGAGGAGGAAACGGGCTACAAAGTGGCCGATGTCCGCAAGGTTTTTGAGGCATATATGTCGCCCGGGTCGGTGATGGAACTGGTGCATTTTTTCGTCGCCGTATATTCCAAAGACCAAAAAGTGACCGACGGCGGCGGCCTTGAACACGACCAAGAGGACATCGAAGTGCTCGAAATTGGGTTTGCCGACGCATTGAAAATGATAGAAACGGGCGAGATAAAGGACGGGAAGACGATCATGTTGCTCCAATTTGCCAAGATCAACGGGTTGTTGTCTGAACTTTGACTCCTTTGATTTTTTTAATTGGTGTGATTTTGGGACACCGCTGGCGCGCGGCTTTGCATCGTGACCGCTGGCGCGAGGTTCCATGATCTGCGACGTTAAGTTGTGCAGGCTTTCAACGACTTAAAGTTGTAATTTCAACCAGCCCCAGCGGGGCGGAATGTTGATAGATACTGAACTATCGAACGGTTTCGTAAGCCCCAGCGGGGCGAAATTTGAGCATCTGAATAACATTCCGCCCCGCTGGGGCTAAAAAATGCCGTGAAAGCTGAAATTCTATCAACATTTCGCCCCGAAGGGGCTGGTTGAAATTACAACTTTAAGTCGTTGAAAGCCTGTACAACTTCACGTCGTAGATCACGCAGCCTCGCGCCAGCGATGCCTATGGCCAGCGATGCCTTTGGCCAGCCGTTGCCGCCCCAACACAGACCAATTTCAATAAATAGACCATGCAACAAAGCCGATTCCTTTTCTGTATTTTATCCATCGCTATCCTCGCGACCGCCTGTTTTCACACAAAACCGACCACCGGAAAGCCGCGCCCGAAACCCTCAAAACCCGACAAAACCACCGACCTTCCGCACGGAAAAATGGACACCGTGGTCTTCAAGCCCGGCAAACCCGGCAAAACCATCCCATCGCCAGGTAGCGGAAACACAGGCACCGGGCCGACCGCCGACCCAGCAAAAACCTACCGGATTGCGCTCCTTTTGCCGTTTCAGGCGAATAAATTCGAGGAATCCGGCGAGGAGGCGCTGCCGAAAAACAGCACCATTGCACTCCAATTTTATGCCGGGGCAAAGGCCGCGCTGATGAAAATGAGCACCGACCCAGGTTCCCCAAAATTGACCATTGACGTGATCGACTCGAAGGTGGCCGATTTCGATTTCCAGACCGTTTTGCGCAGCCCCGGATTGGCAAAAGCGGACATCGTGGTCGGCGGTTTTCGGAGCGGCCATGTGATCGCCCTCGCCGATTGGGGCCGCACAAACGGCAAGATTGTCGTCTCGCCCGACATCGCGACGGCGGGGCTTGCGACCAAAAACCCGAACTTTATCCAACTAAACCCGAGCCTCCGGGCGCATTGTTTGGCGATGCTCAAAACCGCGCTCAAAACCCATGAACCGGACGAAATCGTGCTGGTCTGCAAAGAAAAAGAGCGCGACCGACTCGCTTTTTTTCAGGAAAACAGCCCCGGCGAACGGTTTGCGGAAATCGTCGTTCCGGATGCGAACGAACTGTTCACGACCGATTTGAGGCCGTTTTTCAAAGTCGGGAAATCGACCGTTTTCCTCGTGCCGCATTGGTCGAGCCAAGATTTCATCAATTCGTTTTTTCAAAAAACAAAGGCACAGCGCGGAAAAACATCCGTCGAAGTTTTCGGAATGCCGCAATGGCGCAATTTTGAGAACATCGAAGGCGACGATTTCGAGACCTTGCACGTCTCGCTTGCGATGGCCCGTTTCCCAAAACGGGACGCGCCGGAAATGGGAGCGTTTTATCAAAAATTCTACTCGGAAACCGGCACCGCGCCCGATGCCGACGCGCTCAACGGATACGATTCGATGATATTTATTGGAAAAATGCTGCGCAGCCACGGGCTGGATTTCCCGAAAAAACTGTCGGGCGAAAAATTGCGCGGCCTTTCGGCGCAGTTCGTTTTTGCAAAAAACGGCCCGGATGGCGCGATGGATTTTTGGGAAAACACGGGGGTTTTTGTGGTGCGGTTTGTGAACGGGCGGTTTGAGGAGTGAGTTTTTAATATGGCGGGTGCCTGCCAGCTGCCCTAAACAGGCTTCGTTGGTTGACCAAAAAAGGCCGGTTGAGCTTGAGCCTTTCGATTGTGACCCGACCAACGGAGGTCAAACCGATGATCAATTCAAACCCAATTGACCAACGGAAATGATCCGGCCAAAAATGAATCCGTGGGTTGTACAAAGTGGCTTCAATGCCCAATTTTGGGTCGGTTCCAGTAATGAAAATGTATTTATGGTTGTTGCAGGTCGTGCAAGAGAGCGCAAGGTTGTCAAGTTCGTCCGGGCCGCCAAGGGCAACTGGCAAAATGTGGTCAACCACAAAATAATCGCCTGACAAGCGAGCTTGCGCGATGCAATACTCGCAGCAAAACCGGGCGCGCTCGGCCACGAAATCCTTTGTTTTTTTAGAAATTTTGGGCATGTTTGATACCGAGCTGGGCCATCAAAACCTCCAAGTCCACGTTGCGCAATTTCGAAAGTTCGACGAGCGCGACCATCCGGTTCAAATTGTTTTCTTCCAATGCGTTGCCCATATGGATGAGTTCCTCCAGTTCATTTTTGGTCAATTTTACGTCGGAACGCAGCGCGGAAAGCTGGCGAAACCTTTCCCAAAAGGAAGGTGGAAAGTCAATTTTTATGACCGATAGAAGTTCGGTTTCGCGTTTCGTCAATAATGGCTGAACCGGCTTTTTGGGCCTGATCAGGCTGGTGATATATTGTCCAATATCCTTTCCTGCGCTTTTCGCCTCTTCGCGGAGCAATGCCTCGGTTTCGTCGGGAAGGTTGAGAATTATGGCCATAAAAATCGTGATTTTGATACAAAAGTAAAGTATTTGAACATTCACCCACTAATCTTTTTTCGCCGGTTCGCGGCGCAACGGCATCAATTTAGGGTTTTTCGTGGCCGGTTTGACCCCTATTTTTTCGGAATCGATCACCCGGAGACCGCGTGTCGTCCGGATTATGGAATCGACCACCAGGTGCCCGCGCGTCGCCCGGCTTATGGAGTCGTTTATCACGCTGTCGTTCGCGGGGAGGACGATGCCCGGCTGTTCCGTTTTCCCCAAGTCCTTTACTTTTTTGGAAATGCACGCCTCGGTTTTGAAGAACAAAAAGGCGCAAACCGCGAAAATGGCCACAATGATCGCCCCGACACCGAGGTTGATCTTCCATTCGCTGGTCTCGGCGGTTTTGGGCAGGTCGTTTTTGGGGTTGGCCTTCCCGGAAAGGGCATCGTTTTTTTTCCGCAATTTTTCGGCTTCATCGGCCAGCCGCTTTTTTTCGGCATCGGCGACGGCCTTTTTTTCGCGCCGCTCTTTTTCGGCGATTGCCGCAATCCGGTTGTTTTCGGCCTCCGTTTCCCGGTTTTCCTTTTCAAAAACAGCCTTTTCAGCCGCCCGCCGCTCGCCCTCGATCTCGCCGACAAGCCGCCCGATGCCCTCGACCGCGCTGAACCAACCATCGTCGCGGGGCTGCCAATTGGCCACCGGGCGGCCATCTTTGGGCAGTGCTTGCAGGTTTTTGAGCGGTGTTTCGGTCCATTGGCAGGCGCGGATGATTAGCGGGACGACGCGGGCAGTGCCGTTTTCGTGCCGTTCGAGGGCTGCGGCGACCTCGTTCCCATAAAAATAATCGGAGCCAATGCTGTCCGACGAGACCATCAGGACAATGATCTCGGCCCCGGCGAGCGATTTTTTGATCTCGGCCTCCCAATTTCGGCCCGCCTCGATCTCGCCGTCGTACCAAACCTTGATCCGCGAGGCGCGGGTGAGCGGCATCAAATGGCGGCGCAGTTCGTCGAGGAATGCCGCGTCGGAGCGGGAATAGGCGATGAAAATATTGACCGGGTTGCTCAATGGAAGTTCAAGTTCAGGTTCAAAAAAAACACGGGGCAAAGTTGGCAAAATACCTCATTTATCTTTCAGGCAACGGACGCAATATCCGACGGTCGCTTTGCTGTTGGTCGCGCCGTAGATCCTTTTGTCCAAATTGTCGATCTGAACACCGTTGCCGCTCACGTCGTTGGTCTCGGTCGATGCCCAAAAATAGGCCACGACCCCCCGCACGTTGAAATGCGTCTGCCCCTGTTCGTGCCAAAAACCGTTCGGCTTGAGGTTGAAACCATAGGTGTCCAGCCCGTTCATCCCGTCGAGCCAGCCGGATTTCGAGGTCAAATGATGGGCATATTCGTCATAGCCGTACTGAAATGCCAAAATATTGGTGAGTTTTTGGACCTCTTCGCCGCTCGGGACATGAAAACCCTTCGGGCAAACATCGCGGACGGCGGGGCTGACCTTTTTGCCCAAAAGGGTCGCGTCAATGGTGTGGTCGTACCGGTTGTTGGCGGAAAACCATGAATAGATCAGGCCATATTCGTTGACATAGAGCAGCGAATCCTGCACATCGAGGTCGCCGTCGGCATCGATATCGTGGTCATAATTTGAGCTAAATTGGTGCCCCGACGCGTACCAATAATGCCGGTTGCTCCCGTGCCCGATGTCGATCGGCGAGCCGTCGGCGTATTTTGTGGAGCGGAGGTTTTCGGCCAGCCATGCCTGCGCACCAATCAGTGGGTGGCCGATCTGCACACCTTTATATATATGCCCCTCAAAATCGGTGGCCGTCCCGTCCCAGGTGGTGCAGGTTTTTTCATCGGAATAGGCCAGTTTGCTGCCCTTTCGGATAAACGCTCGGACGAAATATTTTTTCGCCG
>JANOQP010000425.1:0-1782 GCA_031414895.1 Saprospirales bacterium | reverse complement strand
TGGCGGTGGCGGCGGCGCGGGGCAGGACAACAACAGCCGTGGGACGAGCGGCGAGCCGGGCGGCGGCATCGTCCTGATTTGGGCAAAAAAAATCAGTGCCGACACGGCAAAAATATTGGCCAACGGCAGGTCGGTTGCCCTGCCCGCCGGGGTCGATGGCGCGGGCGGCGGCGGCGCGGGCGGCTCGGTTTTGGTGGAATGCCCAGAAGTTTCGGGGCTTTTTATTGAAACAAAGGGCGGAAAGGGCGGCGACAACGATGCCTCGCCCCTTTCCTCCCAATGCGTCCCGGCGGGCGGCGGCGGCGGCGGCGGGCTGATTTTTGTGTCCAATTTGGTGGGCATCTCGCCCCAGTTTTCGGGCGGCGCACCGGGCACGATGATCAACAACTACTCGCCCTGCCCGCAATTGCCGGCCCTTTATTTTGGAAAAATGGGCGAAAATGGCGGCGTAATGGCCGGACTGGTTTTGCCAGTGGCAAATATGCAACCGTTGGTCTTGGACTTATTGACCCTAAAAAATGGCGATTGCACGACGGAAAAGGGCAGCTTGATCGCGACCGCGACAGGCTTTGCACCGCCCATCGAATATCGCCTCGAAAGCGGCGATTGGCAACCGGACGGTATTTTTGAAAACCTGCCGCCGGGCAAATACCTCCTCCAGATCCGGGACAATTGCGGCGAATTTTTGGATACGTTCGTGGAAATTTTGGCCCTGCCAATATTGGGCGACAGCCTCCTTTTTCAGGAAGCGGTGCATTGCAGCTCGGCTGGGCGCATCGGGATTTTGGCAAAAAACGGGACGGCCCCTTTTGAATACAAGATCGGCAACGGCGCATGGCAGTCGTCGGGCCTTTTTGAAAACCTCCCGGCGGGCGTTTTCACCATCACCGTCCGCGACGCGAACGGCTGCGAATCCGTGCGCACCGTGACCATCGAGGACCTTTCCGCGCCCGTTGCCCTGTCGGTCGAAAGCTCAAACCTGACGGCGGATTGCAGCGGCACGGGGACTTTTGTCGCGGTGAAAGCATCGGGCGGCTCGCCCTATTACCATTTTTCGCTCGATGGCGGGCCGACGGAAACGAACGGTATTTTCAATAATTTGCCCCCCGGCCCGCACACGGTCACGGTCGTGGACGAGTACGGCTGCACGGGGCCACCGATCGTTTTTGAGGTCACGAACATTGGGCAGGTGGTCGCGACCCCCGAAAACGCGGCAATCTGCGCGGGCGGTTCCGTCCAATTGACGGCGGTCGGGGCGCAGATTTACAGTTGGTCGCCGACCGCGGGTTTGAGCGATTCCAACCTGCCGAACCCGGTCGCTTCGCCCTTGCAGACCACCACTTATATCGTTTCGGG
Organism: Saprospirales bacterium; assembly: GCA_031414895.1. GTDB lineage: Bacteria > Bacteroidota > Bacteroidia > Chitinophagales > Saprospiraceae > JANOQP01. Next base: position 426 of record JANOQP010000425.1, on the reverse strand, counting down.
GCAGACCGAATCGGGCAATTTGATCATCAACGGCGATTTTGAACAGGGCAATGTTGGCTTCACGTCCGCTTATTTGCACAGCCCGCTCGACGTTGGCCCGCCGAACGTCTATGCCCTGACGGACAACGTGATCAAGGTCCATCCGGGGGCCAGCCCCTGCCACGACCACACGAGCGGGGCCGGCCTCCTCATGGCGATCAACGGCGGCGGCGTTCCGAACACGACCATTTGGCAACAGACGGTGGCCGTGCAGCCGCAGACGGAGCATATTTTTTCGGCATGGGTCACGAACTGGTCGAGCATCACGACCAATTTGGCGGAGCTCCAGTTCAGCATCAACGGGCAATTGGTGGGCATGGAATTTCAGACGCTGCCGCAGCAATGCGAGTGGAAACAGTTTTATGTAACGTGGAATTCCGGCACCAG
>JANOQP010000424.1:0-13719 GCA_031414895.1 Saprospirales bacterium | reverse complement strand
ACAGACGACGAAAAGTCGTCAGGCGGGCCGCGCTTCAGCGGGTTCGGAACATGAGCCGAAAAAAAATGCCGGAAGCTGCGTCTTTTCCTGCTCGTCCCGTCCATAAAAAGGACAAACGGCCAGTGCACGGGCCCATTTTTTTCATCCAACCATTTTTCAAAAATGAACCTTCAACAAAATTGCTGCGGAACGGGCGGCGGCTGCTGTGGCGGCGGCGAAACGGGCTGCTGCTGAAAATCCGGGGCAAGCTTGCCCAAAATCATTTTTCACCAATAAAAATTTTCAACATGAAATCCAAAAAAATGCTGCTCGCCGGGCTTTTCGTGGCCGGGCTGATTGCTTCTGCGCTCGCTTTTGGCGGCAAAATTTCCGCCGAGGAAGGCGGTTGCTGCGACAAAATCTGTGCGCCGCTCTGCTGTCCGGGCAATTGATTGCTCAAAATATTGAGGTGGTGACTTCAAGTCACCGCCTCAATTCCCTGTTCGGTGATTGCCGGGCGGGGATTTTTTTTGGTAAAAATTTGGCCGACGGTCAATCCCGGGAACATGGAGAATAGCCAAAAAGGGCACCTTTTTTTATCAAATCCGCGATGCGCGGCGGCACCATCATTTCCCAATCGGGCGAACCGGTTTGGATCAATTCGAGCACTTTTTTATGGAAAATCCCCAAAAATTGGGGGTTGAACGATTCGACCTCGACGATGTGCCGCGTCTCCAAAAGGTGGCGAAAAAGGAATTTTATCGGCTTCGGCACGGGCAGGTTCGAGGCCGTGAGCAGGCCGCCGTCCGGTCCGTTGAGCAGCGCGGGATGGACGTAAAACCGGACGTTCCGCAAAAAAATTCCGCCGAACGCGGCCAGCAAATTGTCGAGGTTTTGGGAATAAGTGGCATTGATGATGTTCAACAATTTGCGCGCGCCCATCACAATGCCGATCCGTTGCACCTTATATTCCGAAAAATAGGCAATCAGGTTTTTGTGCTCCACGCAGCTCGAAATGATGACCGTTTGGCCGAGCGAACAGAGCAGGTCGGCGCGGTCGAGGAAGTCTTTTTCGTTGAGGTGGCCGCCCGCAGCAAGGTTGTCGAGCGTGATTTCACAAAGAAAATGCGCCTTTTCGGCATCCAAGTCCGGCTCGGCGCAGAACTGGGCAAACGCATTTTCCGCCATGTCCTGTGAGACGAGCGTCGGCGGGCGGAAACTGCCGCGGGCGATCAGGATATTTTTTTTGTACAAAAATTCGGAGGCATGTAGGGCCTGACGGGCGGGGCCGAAAATGGCGACCGCGCTCAAACCGTTTTTCACCAAATAGAGGGCCAAAAGACGGTTGTCCACCTGTTCAAAATCGGGGCCGGCGAGCCGCGCCATATCGATCGCGACGCGCCCGTGGAGGCCGTCGTGGAGGCTTTTCAATAAAATTTCGGGATCGTTTTGGTGGCGAAAAACAGCAAAGACCATGTTCACGCCCAAAATCCCAATGGCCTGTTGCTGCAACCGGTTGTCCTGATCGAGCAGTCGGACGTGCAGCACAAGGTCGTTGGGCGGGCCGTCGGGGCGGAGCTGGAAACGGAGGCCGAGCCAGCCATCGCCACGGATGGTTTTTTGGAAGTTCATCGCCGCGATCGTGTCGGCAAAGACAAAAAAATTGGCGCCGGGCCGGTGTTCGCGCAGCCGCTCGTCCATGAGCTCGTACTCGTGGTCGAGCATTTTATAGAGGCGTTTTTCGGAAACATACCTGCCGCCCGGCTCTGGTCCGTAGATGGCGTCGGACACGATTTTATCGTAGGCCGACATGGTTTTTGCGATTGTCCCGGCCGCCGCGCCCGCCTGAAAAAAGTACCGGGCCACTTCCTGCCCCGCGCCGATCTCGGCGAAAGTGCCATAGATTTTGTCGTTGAGGTTGATTTCGAGGGCCTTTTGCCCGGTTTCGAGGATCATTTTGAGTTTGGTTAAAATCAAAAGTCGGCGAGGTTTCAAACCTCGTCGACTTTCTCATCGTACACTTTTCATGCCGTTCACAATAGCGCAGCCCCAAAAACGCCCGCCGAATCGCCCAATTTTGGCCTCGCGAAAATGGTGTCGAGCCGCGAGTTGAAGACCCATTTGGATACCTCGGCGACGCCGTCGGTGTAAAGTTCGTCAATCTGCCCGAGGCCGCCGCCGATCACGATCACGTCGGGGTCGAGCGTGTTGATGATCGTGGCAATGCCCTTTCCAAAAAACTGGACCATGCGCTGCAAAGTGGCCTCGGCAGCCGTGTCCTCATAGGCGCGGGCACGGCGGATAATCTCTTTGAGGGCCCGTTTTTCGCCCGTCAGGGCCGTATAATATCGTTGCAAAGCGGGGCCGCTGATGATCGTTTCGACGCAGCCCGTGCGGCCACAATAGCAGGGGCCGCCGGTCTCGTCGAGGAAATTGTGCCCCCATTCGCCGCCGATCCCGTGCCGCCCGTTGATGACCTTGCCGCGAACGACCACGCCGCCGCCGACCCCAGTGCCCATGATGACGCCGAAAACGACCTCCGCGCCCGGGCATACCTCGTGCGCCGCACCGATATTGGCCTCCGCGACTGCGAAACAGTTGGCATCGTTGGCCAATTTGACAGGGATGCCGAGAACCGCTTCGAGGTCGCGGTTGAAGGGCTGGCCGTTGAGACAAGTGGTGTTCGCGTTTTTCATCAGCCCCGTGATGGGGTCGGACGCGCCGGGATGGCCTATGCCGATCCGCGAGGGGCGGATGCCAGTCTCGGCAGCGAGCGTCTCGACCAGCTTGGCGATTTGTTCGATGATATGTTCGTAGCCCTGTTCGGACTCGGTCGGCACGCGGAGGCGGCGCAGCGCGACCGGGTTTTCGCGATCTTCGAGGATGATGCCCTCGATTTTTGTGCCGCCCAGGTCAATTCCCCAAAGAGGTCCCATAGTTTTAATGTTTTGAGTTTTGGTTTTCGACTGGAAAGTTTTGAGTGTGGGTGTTTTGAGTTGGGCGTACAGCACTCGAAACTCGAAACTACAAACGGCCCCAGACTTCCGCGACGATTTCCGCTGTCATTTTTTCGATAAAAAAGCTCCCGGCTGCCGGGTCTTGGACGCGGTCGAAACCGGATTCAAGTTTGAGCAAATGTTGCACATTTCTCGCAATCCGGCGGTGAAAAATTGGGTCGTCCCCTGCCGGTGAAACGGTCAGCCGGGTGCATCCGCCAATGACGGCAGCGATGGCGAGGGTGGTCGAGCGGATAAAATTGGCGTCCGCGTCGTTGGCCAAAACAGCTTCCGGCGCGAACACGGCATGGACGAAGGGCCGCTCTGTTTTTTGATGGCCCCATGCTTTTTGGATGTTCATCCAAAGGATTTGGAAGGCGCGAAATTTGGCCGTTTCCCCCAAAAAATCCGTCCCGACGGGCAGTTCAAAATGGATGGCCTGGGCGGTCTTTTCGGGCGCAATGCCTTCTTTTTCTTTGCGCTCAATAATGGAAACTGCTTTTTTCAGCAACCAAGCGAGCTGTTCGCTGGGCGCGATTTTTGGGTTGCCCGTGAGGCCGATTGTGCGGAATTGGCCATTCGTTGCTGCCGAAAATTCAATGGCACCGTTCGAGATTTCTCCCGAAAAATCCATCGAGCCGCGCAGGTTTTTTTCGTCAAAATTTATTGTGGACAAAAAAACTTTCAGGTTCAGGAGGAAATTTTCCGCCGTCAGCCGATCGTTGTTTTCCGAAAAATGGAGGCCGACCATCTCTAAAAAAATCCCGTCCAACAGGGTGTCGAGTTCGGGCCGGGCATTTTTTTCAAAAACAAAATGCAGGCTTTCCGCGCCGCCTTCGAGCGCGTTCAGCGCGAGGCGGTTTGCCGCGACCGGGTCATCGGCGGGAATGGTCTCGCAGATTTCCCAGTCGTTGGCCATCAAATCGTCGGGCCGTGGCTGGTTCATTTCCAGTTGATTTTGAGGTATTCGACTTGGCTGCCGTCGGTCTGCGCGAAGACGAGGTAGAGCGGGTGGAGTGCGTTGCCGATCTCGAACGATTCCTGCGTGTCGAGGAGCTGCACCTTGCCGATCGTGCGGTGGCAGGTGATGATATCGGTCTTGCGGACGGTCTTGTTGAAGCGGTTGTCGGTGCGGTTTTCATAGTACCAAAAATTGAACGCGCCACGGCCGATCATGATGTCCTGCGCCGTGTTGAGCGGGGCTTCGGCCATTGCGCCGCCCGAATTGAGGCCCTCGAAACCGGGGATTTCCTTTGCCGGGAGGCCAATCGCCGCTTGTTTGAATATCGTGCTATCGAGCGAGGCAATGACGGCCACTCCGCCCGGTTGGTTGAACTCAAAAACGAGGTCGAAAAACTTCTTTTTGAGCGTCACCTCGTGGTCGATAATCTCGATGTTCTTCTTTTTCTGCTCGACGCGTAGGGTGAAAACAGCGGACGGCGGACGACTGACGGTGGACGAAAATGACCGGTTTTGCGGGTTCAAAAATTGGAGAAAGGCGAACAAAAATGCGCTGATCATAACGAGTTGAGATTGGTTAGGTTTTGGTGCGAAGGTATTTTGCAGGGGGCAATTTTGGGGATAAAAAAAGGGACAGAGGGGGCTGTTCAGCAAATTGCGAATGTCAAAATTTGACCTATTTAAACATGTTTTTCAAAACAAAATGGGACTATCCGGGACATACAGGCAATTCCATTTTTAAAAAACATCAATTTTCGATCGCGGCCAGCAGCCCCGCCAATTCCGCACCGACCAAACGGTGCCCGCCCGGCAGCTTGAAATGGCGCACAAAGGGCAGCCCATCGGCCATTTTTTCGACCGTTTTGAGTTTGATCATCGGGTCTTTTTCGCCGTAAAAAAGGAGGACGGGCAGTTTGCTCTCCATTAAGATTCGCTTGATCCTTCGCCGCCGGATATAAAAATGGTTGAGAGAAAGCCAAAGGCCGAAGGTGCGCTCGTGCCGTTCGGGCCGCGTTAAATTGTGGTGCAAAAAATGGGAGATCAGCCGGTGCACGATGCGCGTTTTTTCCCCAAACTTGATAATCGAGAGGAACCAAGCCGGGCTGGGAACGGTCGCTTTTTTCATGAAATGCCGCACGAACATCGGTGTCCGAACCGCCGCGCTCATGCCCGTCGTTTTCACGCCATCGGGCGAAATGAGGTACAATTTATCCAATTTCGACATCAAATCCGGCAAAAGTGCCTGCACCATCCGTCCGCCGAAGCTGAAGCCCATCAGTTCGAGGCGGTCGCGGCCCTCTTTTTTCATGAAAAAATCGACCCACGCGAGCAGGTCTTTTTTGGAAAAATGGTCGTCCGGCCATTCGGTTTGACCGTGCCACGGGAGGTCGATCGCATAGACCGTGTGCGTCGCTGCGAGCGCGGGTTCGAGGACAGAAAACATCCGCGCACGGTCGGCAAAACCGTGCAGCGCGATGAGGAGGCGCGGGCCTGTCCCGAATGAAATGAAATGAATTTTGCCGTTTTTGTACGGAAAATGGTCAGTTTTCATGATCAAAAACCGTCACTCGCAATGAAAACGGAAACCGACGCCGTGAATATTTTCCACTTTTAGTGTTTCGTCCTCGCACAAAAACTTGCGCAACCGCGACACAAAAACATCGAGCGAGCGACCCAAAAAATAGTCGTCCTTGCCCCAAAGGGTCTCCAAGATAAAACTCCGGCGGATGACCTGATTTCTGTTCTCAAAAAGGAGTTTGAGCAAATCGGCCTCGCGCTGCGTCAATGTTTCATTGACCGCGCCGAGCGAGAGGTTGAGGTTTTTGTGGTCAAACTCGTATTTTCCGATGCTCACCGGGGTCGATGCGCGGAGGATATTGGCGTATTTTGTGCGCCGGAGGAAGATTTCGACCTTCAAAATAAGCTCCTCGATGCTGAACGGCTTGGTGATATAATCGTCGCCGCCGAGCGTGAGGCCGTGGATCTTGTCCTGTTTGAGGCTTTTTGCGGTCAAAAAAATGATGGCCACCTGCTCATCGCGCTTCCTGACCTCTTGCGCCAGCGAAAAACCGTCCACTTCGGGCAGCATCACGTCGAAAATATAGAGGTCGAACTTTTGCCCCGATTTCAAGATCTTGAGCGCCTCGCCGCCGTCGGCGGAATGCGTGATCTTGTAGCCCGCGATCTCGAGGTTGTCGCGGGTGACAAAGCTGAGGCTCTCGTCGTCCTCGACATAAAAAATATGGGCCTTGTCAGCCGCGTTGGATGCATTTGATGCCATAAAATAGATGTTTTTGATTGGGCAAAATTGATAAGATTGCGGGTCAAACATAGGCGTTCCCGTTCTTTTCGCGCCAACAAATTCATTTTTCCCGCCGATCGGGCGGTTGCTTTTTGTGAAATTCCGCGCCGGATTTTTCGCCGACTTGCTAATATTGCAACCGAAAAAACGACGCCGTCCGAACCGCAACACGTTCGCCCGGCGTCGTTTTTTTGGAAAACAAATCAAAATAGTTGTCAAAAAAATGGCCAAACAAAACAAGCCCGCCCGTTTCGTCCCCGCCCACCGACCGGAGAAAATTACGCAATCCGCAACCCGCAATCCGCAATCGCCACTGCCGCTTTTTGATTTTTTCCAGAACACCCAATTGCAGGCCATTGTCCTTTTTTTCTTCGCCATCCTGCTTTATACGAACACGCTCGGCCACCAATTTGTGATGGACGACGCGATTGTGATCACCGACAATATGTTCACCTCAAAAGGCGTGGCGGGCATCGGCGGCATCCTCACGGAGGACACTTTTTTCGGCTTTTTTAAAGAGCGCGGAAAGGATGCACTCGTCTCCGGCGGTCGCTATCGCCCGCTCACTTTGGTCATCTTTGCCGCGCTCTGGCAGGTGACGCACAGCCCGGTCGCATTCCACCTTTTGACGGTCGTTTTGTTTGGTGCGTGCTGTGTGGCCTTGTTTCGCGTTCTGCGCCAACTGCTTGAAAATCAGGGCGTTGTGGCGGCCAATTACGTCCCTTTCGGCGCGACATTGCTCTTTGCGGCGCACCCGATACATACCGAAGTGGTCGCGAACGTGAAAGGTTGCGACGAAATCTTGACGCTCCTTTTGAGCCTCGGCGCGCTGTTTTTGGCGGTGAAAAGTGCGCGTTCGGGTAGTGTTTTTGGCAATATCATTGCCGCCGCCGTCTTCTTTTTGGCGATGCTGTCAAAGGAAAACGCGGTGACTTTTTTGGGCATCATCCCCATCGCGCTTGTGCTTTTTACGAGCCTCGGTTGGGGAAAAAGCCTCGTGCGGACGCTCCCGTTTTTAGTTGCATTCGCGCTTTTTATGATCATCCGAACCTCCATTTTGGGTTTTAATTTCGGCGCCGAGCCGATGGAACTGATGAACAACCCGTTCCTGAAACTGGTCAATGGCGAATGGGTGAAATTCGCGCCCATCGAGCGGTTTTCGACCATTTTTTACACGTTGGGAAAATACGTCGCCCTGCTTTTTTTCCCGCTCACTTTGACGCACGATTATTACCCGCGACATATCGGCATCCTGCAAATCGGGGATCCAGCGGTGCTCGGCAGCATCGCGCTTTACGCAATACTTGGTTATTTAACGATAACCAATTTCACCAAAAACAGGGTAATCTCTTTCTCTATCATCTTCTATATTTTTACACTTTCCATTGTGTCCAATATTGTATTTCCTGTTGGCACAAATATGGGCGAACGGTTTGCATTTATGCCGTCCGTCGGGTTCTGCCTTTTATTGAGCTTCTTGTTGTTTTCATTGGTGAAGGATAATAAAAACATTTCTTTTTCAATGATGGCAATAGGCATCGTTGCCTTTCTTTTTTCAATAAAAACAGTCAGCCGAAACCCTGTTTGGAAATCAAATGACCGCATATTTTTAACGGATATAAAGACATCAAAAAACAGCGCGAAACTTTGCAACGCAGCGGGCGGAACTTTGGTGGACGGTTCAATAAAAGAGACCGATGAGACCAAGCGCGCCCAAATGCTCAACGAGGCCGCCGTCCATTTGAACAACGCCATCAAGATTCACCCGACCTATAAAAACGCTTTCCTTTTGTTGGGCAACTGTTATAATTATCAAAAACAGTTCGACAAATCGGCTGAATTTTACCGCGAGGCGTTAAGGATCGACCCCGTCTATAAAGAGGCAAAGGGCAACCTTGCCATCACCCTCCGCGAGGGCGGGAAACAGGCCGGCGAAGTTGGCCACGACCCACAAAAAGCATTGAAATTGTTGACCGAAGCCTATCAACTCAACCCCGCAGACCTCGAAACGACCCGGCTCCTGGGCGTCGCGAACGGCATCCTTGGCAACCATCAAAATGCCATCGGTTTTTTCCAAAAAGTGGTGGACGCAGAGCCAAAAAACGCCCGCTCGCTCTTCGATTTGGGGACGGCGTGGATCTTCGCGGGCGACCCGGCAAAAGGGAAATCGCTCCAACAACAGGCGATGGAACTCGACCCGGCGGCGTTCAAACAGCAGTAATTTTTGATTGTCCGATCGGTGATTATGCTGATTTAAGAAATCGTAGTGGACAAAAAAATCGTAGGGTTCATAACAATCACTGGAATCAAAGTTCAGACATAAATTGGCCATTAAAAACGCAAAAACATTCCCGATTTAATCCATGAAATTCAACCAAACGCGAGTAATTTATTCTTTGGCCGCCATGTTGATCGTCCCGTTCGGCGCGGCGACGCGGTTTTGGCCAAACGCATTTCCGTACCCGGTCTATTTGTTCGCTGGCGACACGCTTTGGGCGACGGTCGTCTATCTTTTTATAGCGTTTTTGCGCCCTGCAAAACCAGTTGCATGGCTATTTTTCGTCGCGCTTTCCTTTGCTTTTTTTATCGAAATCAGCCAATTAGCACATTTCGCATGGCTCGAAAAACTGCAAGAAACTTGGCTCGGCTTCGTCATTTTGGGTCATGAATTTATGTGGCGCGACCTCGTTTGCTATTCCTTCGGGATTGTTTTTGGGGCAACCCTTGATATGGTTTTTAGGGGGCGGTTTAAATTGAGCGCAGCCTGATGCGAACCAGTTCGCCCGTGTTTTCGGCAACTAAAATAAAAGGGATTTCAAAATCAAGCGGTGCGGCAATTACTGCACGAAGCGTTTCAATATGGAGATTGGCGGATTGATGCCCGGGGCGCAAATAAACGAGGCCGTGAAAGGGGTTTTTGTCCCGAAAAATCAGCGTCCCAAAGTCGCTATCTTGGGAAATCACGACAAATTGATGTTCAAAACCCATTTTTAAGATGGCATCATCGGCGAGCCTGAACAGTCCGTTTTCTTTGATGTCAAATACCTCAAAATTGTTGGCTCGAAGAAACTCGACCAACTCTTGGTCAATGTTTTCATCCGTCAAAAACCGTAACGCATTGATTTTCATACAGTTGCAACTGGGCGAACCTCTATCACGATTTCATTTTTCGCAAAACGGGCCGCGTACCTGATCGCCTCCATGACCAAATCCGAGGTCAATAAGGGATGTTTTTTTGCAATACTTTCGGGTGTTCCGCCCGTTCCGAGCCATTCAATGACAAGTTCGACGCTGATTCGAGTGCCAGCGATGCAGGGCTTCCCGCCCAAAATGGCAGGATCGGCAATGATATTCGGGAATGGAGGTTTCATAAACAGCTCAATTTTGGACAAAAATAGGTGATTTTGGTTGAGTTTTAAGATTGCATTTAATTTTTAGGGCTGACCAATATATGCCGCAATCCGCCGCGCCACCCGCTCCGCCGCCGCCTCGAAAAACGCGATTTCTGCCCCCCCGTGCGCCAATGTTGCGCAGCCGAGGCCATGCACGGTGAACACATTTTCCAACAACATCAATTGCTGAAAGACCACTTCGCGCAGCTCGACATCGCTCAAACGTGGGTCGGCGATGGATTCGGGTGTGTCGAAATCCTGTCCTTTTTTGGGCAAAAAAATGGGCAATAGCAACGAACAATCCGGCATCATCCCTGTCCGGTCGCCGGAAAAACGGATGTCGATGCCCGATTTTTGGAAGGCCGAGGCCAATCCGTCACGCAGTTTTCGACTGATTTTTTCGAGTTTTGGATAAATCTCGGCCTCGTTATTTATCAAATATTCCAAAAACACCCGCGCCGCGACCATCGAGGCCGGGTGCGCCGAATACGTCCCGCCGCTGAATTTCACGCCGCTTGGTCTGGCTTTTTTGCCCACCAGTTCCAGCACATCGCACCGCCCGATGACCGCCGCGACGGGCATCCCGCCGCCTATCGCCTTGCCCATCGTAGTGAGGTCTGGCTGGATGCCGAAAAGCGCGGCGCAGTTGCCCGCCCGGAAACGGAACCCCGCGATGACCTCGTCGGAAATGAGCAAAACGCCATGTTTTTGGGTCAGTTCGCGGGCTTTTTGCAAAAAATCGAGTCGCGCGGGCATCATCCCGCCCGAGCCGATGGTTGGTTCGACGATGAAACAGGCCAGCCGGTCGCCGTGTTTTTGGAAGGTTTTTTCGAGCATTTCGACATTGTTGAACTGCGTCAAAACAATCTCCTTCGTCAATCCCGGCGGCAGCCCGGCGGAGTCGATTTTATAAAAACCATCCAGCCAAGTGTAGCCTTTAAATGCCCACGGATGCCCGCCAAGCCAGCCGCCGCCGACCATCAAAAAGAGGCTGCGCCCGGTGAAAGCCCGCGCCAACATGATGGCGTTCATGGTCGCCATTGCGCCGCTCGTAGTGAGCCGGACGGCCTCGGCATCGCATTGTTTCGCCAAAATTTCGCCCAAAACGATACCGTTTTCATCCTCATGGCCCGTTTGCAAACCGTAGCCGTCTGCAAAAAGCGCGGCCAAAGCATCGGTCACGACCTTCGGGTTGTGCCCCAAAATATCGGTGTAATGCCCCTGCCAAAAATCGAGGATTTTCGCGCCGCCCGCATCCGTCAGCCATGCCCCATTTGCCGCAATCGGTCGCGGCGGAAATGGCCGCATCAACCGCAGGCCGTGATGGCCGCCGTCGATCAAATATTTTTTCGCCCGCTCGTTTAAAGCGTCGGAAGCGGGCATTTTTTCGCGCAGTTCGGCGGCGATTTGGGCTTTGAGTTTTTCGTAATTTCTGGACATTTCAGTTTTTTTTGTTGTTCAACCGTCCGCCGTCCACCGTCTGCCGTCAGTCATCCGCCGTCCGCCGTCCGCCGTTTCAGTCAATTTTTGCCGTGAACGGAAACCGCAGCCCCTCGTAGCTTTTCAGGACCATTTTAACCGAGCCGACCGAAATGGGCGATTCGATGAGCAGCGGCACTTTGTTTTCATCATCGCTCACCCAGACCTGCATTTTGTCGCCGGCCTTGAAAACATTGCCCGCGATGACCTGCGGCTCAAATTGCAGGCAGCGGTAATGGCCCATGCTGTGGACCTTTTTTTTCGCCTTTTTCCCCTGAAAAATAAGGCTCAACGGATATTCCTCTTTGTCGAGATAAACGCGGATTGGCGTGGCGAAACCCGGTTTTTTGTCCGAAAAATCAATGTTTCGGAGATAAAACATCACCGAAGCGAGGTCGTGGACGCAATCTTGGATGGTGTGGTCGGTCTCTGTTTCGGGGTCGTTCTTCTTTTTTGCGCGCCAAACTTTTGTCTTTCGGCCAGATTGGTCGTACAGCACTTTTTCATAATTCGAGTAGCCACCCTCGCGGATGCTGCGCGTCGAAAAAGTGGGGAAAAGCGTGTTTTTGTCCACCCAAGAATCGTAATCGTCGCGGACTTTGTAAAACCATTCGTAGCTCGGATAGGTCTTCCCTTTGGCGATAAAATGATATTGGTGCTCGTCCTCCTCGACCAAAAAACTGGCCTCGCCAGCCGGGACCCAAACAAAATTGAGGTTGTAATAAATTTTATAAACGAGCTTTTCGCCCTTTTGGAACGTCGTGTTTTTGAGGCCGCAATCCGTTGAATTTTGAGGTTTGGGCGTGTAATTTTCAATGAAAGCAGGCCCGTTTTTTGTCAACCAAAAGGAGGTCGCCAGCATCCATAAAGCAAAAATTGCCAGCGGAAATCCGGCCTTCATTTTATGTTTCATCATACCCAAGTGATTTTGTGATGTTTGCTCGGAGCAAAAATATCGCCCCAAAAAACGAGGGCAATATCAAATTTAGTACCCAAAGCGAGAGCGTCGCGGCGAGGATGGACACCTCGTTCGCGCCGAAAAACCCCCAAATATGGAGCGCGACATTTCCCCGCGCCAAAAGCCCCGTGATGGGCGGCAACGGGACGCTCATTTGGATGAAAAAAAGCGCGAAAACGCCCGCGTATCCCCCGATTAGCCCCGTTTCGATGCCGAAAAAGTAGAGCAGCAGCAAATATTGCGTCGAATAGATCAGGCAGCGGACGATGCTCCAACCGAGGATCTCGGCCAGTTCGCGCCGGGTGAAATCGCGCAGGACCCTCAAATTTTTGCTGAACCGTTCGAGCAAATGGATGAACGGCAGCCGCCGGAGCAACGGCACGAGCGCATCAATATTGAAGTACGCAAAACCGAGCGCGAGGGCGGTCCCGACCGAACCCAGCACGACCGCGTTCACGACCAGCGGCGCGACGCCGAGAAAATGCCGCATGAACCACGCCGCCCCGAGCGACCCGGTGAGCAGTAGGAAAATCGTCTGGCTGAAATTGCCGACGAGGTTGGCGATGATGGCCTTCCATTGGTTTCGGCGGCGGACGAAAAAAATGCGGCCGCCGTATTCGCCGACCCGATTGGGCAAAAAAAGCGAAAAAGCGACCCCTGCCAGTACTGCTCGATAGGCCCCCCAAAAGGTAAATCCCGGCTCGTGGCGGGCCACAAATTGGTGCCATTTCAAAGTTTCGGTGGCCCAATTAAAAGGGATCAAAATGACGGCGGCGGCCAAAAACAGCCAATTCCCGTTTTCGAGGGCGGCCAAAAAAGCGGCCCAAATCTCATCGAGGTTTTGCTTATTGGAAAAATCCCACCAAATCGCCCCGACGAGCGCGAGGGCAAAAGCGATCTTGGACAGCCTGATCAGCATTTTTTTGTCCAAAAAACCGGGTTTTGGTATGTTAAGCATCGGGCAAAGGTGAAAATTTTATCGCCCAAAATTTCGGGGGGCGGGCCGATTAACTTTGCCCATCCCATTGCGGAACCCGGGTTGCGGAATGGGCTTAATTTCAAACCGTTCCAGTATTAAATTTCCATGAACATCCGTTGGCGAATCGCCCAATTTTTTGAGATCCGCTGGTGGCGGCGCTACCTTTCCAGCCGCGAAAAGGGCGGGTATTTGGCCTGGAAAAAAAACTACTGGGCCGGTTTCCTCGAAAAAAGCGGCATCGAAATTCCCGAAAATGCCCAAATTTTGGATGCGGGCTGCGGGCCTGCGGGCATTTTTACCCTTTTTTCCGAAAAATATCCGACCGACGCGCTCGATCCGTTGCTCGATGGATACGAAAAATCGTTCGACCATTTTCGGCGCGCCGATTATCCGGGCGTCCAATTTTTTTGTGAAAAGCTCGAAAATTTTGACCCAAAAAAACAATACGACATTGTCTTTTGCCTCAACGCAATCAACCATGTTGCCGACCTCGGGGCGGGTTTTGACAAGCTGGCCGAACTGACCGGGCCGGGCGGCACGCTCGCCGTTTCGGTGGACGCGCACAAGATCGGCCTTTTGAAAAAGATTTTCCAATGGCTGCCGGGCGATATTTTGCACCCGCACCAGCACGATTTGGCGGAATACAAAGCCATGCTGACTGGGCGAGAGCTGAA
>JANOQP010000423.1:0-4046 GCA_031414895.1 Saprospirales bacterium | reverse complement strand
CTGCATCGATGAATAACCATCGTGCTTCTTTAAGCGTCAAAACTACGAACAGCGTTTCAAAGAACTTTTTGCCCAAACCAAAAATAATTTGGCGCAGACCCTTGGTTTTCAACACAGCACCTTACAGGGTGACATCGTGGTTGAGTTTGAGATTGGTGCTTTTTTCAACCCATATTTCCTTAAGTAAACGACATTGCCCGCTGGGGCTACCGGCTGTATAGTTACCATTTGCCTTTTGCCATTTCACTTTTGCCTTCAAATGGAGAGCAGGTCAAAATTGATATGCCCTGGCAGTTCGAGCGATTCGAGCGGGTGGACGAAACGGGCCGGGCGCGGCAAAAAACGGATGTCCAAAATAAAACGGTAGAGCATCCGCCAAATCTCGCTGTCGGGCAGCAGTTCGCCGCTCAAAAAGAGCGGAATTTTTCCCGGATCGAGGCGGAACTGCTCAAACGCCAACATGACATAGTAGAGGAAATCCGCCGATGTGTTGTACGAAAATGTGTTGAAAAGCTGCAGTTCGCCCCGGTCGAACATGGCCATTTGGAGCGTTTTGCCCTGCACGTTCACATAAATCTCGGGCGAATAGGGCGAGGCAAGTTCCTTCCAAGATTCGATCAGCCCACTCGCGGAATGCCGCATGAGCGACCCGGGGAAATTGTTTTGGCAGAAAAAAACGACATCTTTTTCAGCAGCCCAGACGAGGCGGATGGGCATTCCGGGCAGTTTTTCGGCGAAAAAGGAGAATTTTTCGCGGTCGCCGTCGAGCAATAAATTGAGGTAGGCTGGCAGGTGCGCCTCATCGAATATCTTGTCCGGCACGAGGCTCACCCACGGGTTGGCGATGCCGCAGGTGCTGCGCATGAAACGGCCTTCGAGGACCGATTGGCTGGCCACAATGCGGGCCATCGCGAGGCGGCGTTCCTGAAAACCGGCCCCGTTCGTGCTTTCCAGTTGCCAGCTTTTGAGGACGCGGACGCGGTTTTTTTCATCGGAAACAAAAAACGAAAACGTCCCGCTGCTGATGAGCAACGAGAGCTCGAGCCGCTCCGAGCCGTCGGTGCGCATCGTGGAATCGGCAAAGTCAAACCGTAATTTCTCCATTTCGCGAAGGTAGCAAAAGGCCGATAAAGGCTGGTTTTTCGTAGTTATTGGCCAAAAACGCGCCAAATTTGGGCGATTTTAAACAAAAAAAATGACCGAGCATTCGAGGTGAACATTCGGCCATTTTAATTTTTCCCCAAAATTCGGATCACATGGCATCATAAGCCTGCACGATGCTCGTGCAAACGAACGGGATCACGACCCAAAACCAGCCAGCGGTTGGCGGGTAGGCCATCATGCCGAGCATGAGGGCGGACGAGACGAAAAACTGGATCCAATATTTCCCGCGACCGGGAGCGATTTTGCGTTTGACGGGTTCTAACATGACTTATTTTTTTGTTGGCGCAAAGCTAGAAAAAAGTCAAAAGGTAAAGGTCAAAAGGCAAAAGAAAATCACTGTTTTACGAATTTTCCAAAGCTCGTACCGGTGCGCGTTTTAACTTTCGTGAAATAAATCCCGAGAGCCAGGTCCCCGGTTTTGACGGCGATTTTGGCGGTGCCGATGCCCTCGGTTTGGGCAAAAACGCGTTGCCCGGCTGCGTTGAAAACATCGATGGACTCAATGATGATGTTTTCGGAACTGACGAAAATTTGGTCGGTCGCGGGGTTCGGGAAGAGGCTAACCGATTGGTTCTCAATGGGTTGCGATGTTTCGAGGACGATGGCATCGAAGCGGGTGCCGCTTTGAAGGATGGCCTTCGTGGCCAAATTGCGGACGTATGCGGTCACGAAAAGTTCGCTCGGTTTCCAGCCGGACTGGGCTGTATAATTAAAGGTGTGCTCGGTGCTTTGGCCGACGGCTGGCAGCGTGATGGAGGTCCCGGCGGTCGTCGTGAGCATATCGCGGAAGACATCGCGATGGACGGATTCGCCGTTTGGCGTGGTCTGGTTGACGGTCTTTTCGGAGAGGGCAACGTTCAGAACGAAGTTGCCGGAGGTGTTGGCCGCGTCCACCGTTTTGATCGCCACTTTGACATCGGTACTGCCGTTGGCGTTCGCTGTTTCGGTGACGATAATCGTGATCGGGCTGGTCAGTGCGGCGGCGGCATCGAGCTTTGCTTGTGTGATTAGCGTGCTGCCCGAGGCGGATGCGCCGTTCAAAAACAGCACCGGCGTGCCGACCACATTGTAAAAATTGGCGATTGCCTGATTTTCAACCGTGTTGGCCTGATAAAAAACGCAATCCGAATAAGGTGTCGAAGGGTGGATCGAGAGATGGTGGATGTTTTTTGCATTGGCCACCGTGTTGATGATATTGTAAAAAGCCGGGTTTTTGCTGGCGCAGATCGAGCATTTTGAATTGGTGAAATGCTCCAAAAGGATGAATTTTTTTGCCGGATTTTGCCCAAAAAGCTGGGCAGCGAAGGCCAATAAAACGATAAAGGAAAAAATCTTTTTCATAACAAAAAATGATGTTGAATGATGAATGTTCTAATTGACGCCAAGTTCCTTTTTGGGAAAATAGGCGGGCTTTGATTTATAAAATCCGTCGTCGGCCCTGTCAGCCTTTTCTTGCAAATCCAACAAGGTTTTTGGATCGATCGGCTGGGCTTCTGGCTCGTTTATCCCCTGTAACTTGTTGATTGCCTTTTCGAGGTCGCCAACCACGCTTTGCAGCGTAAATGGCCCGCTGATGATGCCACGAATTGTTCCGCCCGGGTCAATAATATAGGCCACCCGGTCATGCCCCGGCAACCGTAGCCGACCGATGACCATGCCATAAACTGCGGCGATTTTGAGGTCAATATCGTCCACAACTGGCGCTTTTAGGTAGATTCCGAGGTATCGGCGGGCTTTTTCGGCCCAAGTCCCCTCGGCATCCGGCACGTTCGGTTGTGAATAAAGGCCGAGCAATTTGCAGTTGCGGTCGGTGAAATATTTCTCTTTGAGTGCCAAAAAGGTCGAGTACATGACCCAGGCGCCCGTAAAATTGGCCGGATGGGAAAAAAATATCGTCCAAGTGCCCTCTCCAAAATAGCCCGGAAAAGCAACCAGTCCCTTGTTCGTCATGGCCTCGAACGCGGGGGCTGCATCGCCTATTTGTGGTAAATTTGTGTGCGTTTCCATGCCACAAAGTTAATGGGATAATGAGATAATTTGTGAACGGGATAGTCAACCGTCAGCCGCATTATCCCATTCACAAATTAACCCCTGCTTCGTTCACACATTATCCCATCCGCACATTTCCCCATTATCCCATTAACTTATTTTCCTTTGCGCCATGAAAATAGGACTATTTGGCTACGGAAAAATGGGCGCGACCATCGCAAAACTCGCCCTCCGCGATGGCCACGAGATTGTTTGGCGCATCAACCGCGAAAACCGGGCGGAATTCACCCCCGAAAGGCTGCGCGAGGCCGATGTCGCCATCGAATTTTCCCGCCCGGAGGCTGCTTTTGTAAATGTACGGGATTGCTTGCTCGCGGGTTTGCCGGTCGTGTGCGGGACAACGGGCTGGTTGGCCGACTTGTCCGAGGCGCGACAAATTTGTTTGGCCCAAAACGGCGCGCTTTTTTGGGCCTCCAATTTTTCGGTCGGCGTGAACCTGTTTTTTTTGTTGAATCAAAAATTGGCGAATTTGATGGCAAATCAGCCCGATTTTCGCCCAAAAATGACCGAAATTCACCATATCCACAAGCTCGACGCACCGAGCGGCACGGCAGTCACGCTGGCAGAGGACCTGATTTTGAATTCAAAAAGGATGGGAAAGTGGATTTTGAGCGGAGCAAAAGCTGCTCAAAACCTGCCCGAAAATACCCTGAAAATCGAGTCAATCCGCGAGGGCGAAGTGCCCGGAACGCATATCGTCCGATGGGAAAGCGCGGTTGATTCGATTGAAATAATGCACGTTGCGCACTCGAGGGAAGGGTTTGCGGCAGGCGCGATTTTGGCTGCGCGAATTCAAGAATCAACAGGGTGCCGCCAGGCTTGAGCACCCGGGC
>JANOQP010000422.1:0-2452 GCA_031414895.1 Saprospirales bacterium | reverse complement strand
CCCCCCTCCGGGGGGGCTGGGGGGGGCTGACCGGTGGCCTTTTCGGTTCGAGCGCGACCTGGTCGACGGGCAGGTCTGAGAACGCGCGGACAAAGATCGCGTTCGTCGCATGGACAAGGTCGGGGACGCTGCGCCACGAATTTTTCAAAATATTTTCCGCCCGGATACCGCCGCTTTTTTCGACGACGGCCTGCATCAAAGCGGGTTCCGCGCCGCGAAAACCATAAATACTTTGCTTCGGGTCGCCCACCCAAATGGAGTGTTTTGCCAGCCGGCTCAATTTCAAAAAAATGGAAAGCTGGATCGGCGAGGTGTCCTGAAATTCGTCCACGAGCAGCAAATCGAGTTCGTCGCGGAGGGTGTTTTGAACGGGTTTTTCGTCCAAAAGCCGGTTCACGAGCGCCTCCATGTCGATGTAATCGATCAGGCCGCGCTTCCTTTTATAGGCCGCAAATTCGCGGAGCGCGTCCATCGAAGTGTCAAAAAGTATCTCCGTAAATGATTGAACATCAGCGAGAAAGGCCGGGTTTTGGTCGTGGTCGCGGGCCAGGTTTTTGAGCGGGCCGAAAATATCCGCGCTTTTTGTGGCGACCTTTAATTTGGAGATCTTGACCCATTCGTGCCAAAAAAGCTCGCCGCGCCAGTTCAGTTGGTTTTGAAAGTTCCGCAGGTCCTCGATGGCGGTTCGGGTGGTTTTTGTGTCGTCCTTTTCGTTGGACCCGAGCGCGGAAATGGTCTCGATCAGCAGTTTTTTTAGCTCCGAGTTCCAGTCAATATCCGCCGGGCGCGGTTCACAATTTTCATCCAATTGAAAAAAACGGAGCAGCGTTTCGAGCGATTTGGCGCGGCTTTTTTCGAGTACCTCGATGGAAAAATCGTTGCTCCGGGCGAGGTTGATGATGGTCAAAATGTCCTTTCGCCAGTCATATTCGTCGCTGTCGAACTTCTTTTGGGTCAATCCGAGGCGGTCGGCGAGCGCGTTCATTTGCTCGATCCGCTCCGGTGAAATGACCTGCGCGAGGCTTTGGTTGAACATCGCCTGCGCATCTTCCTCGGCCATCGTCTCGACGAGCGGCGAGACCCCGGCCTCGAACGCAAACCGCTGCAAAAGCCGCAGGCCCAGCCCGTTCACAGTCCCGATCAATGCCTCCCCAAGCTCGTTGGCCTGTTCAAAAAGCCCCGATTCAAGCAGCCGGACGCGGACGCGCTCTTGCAGCTCGGCGGCGGCCTTTTTGGTAAAAGTTGTCGCGATGATGCCGCGCGGGCGGACGCCGGATTGGAGCAATTCGGCCATTTCCCCGGTCAAACTGTATGTTTTGCCGCTGCCGGCACCGGCGGAGATGATTTTTATGTTCAAAATTTGGGGGAATAGATGGTTTTTTCTAAAAATCCATCAATAAAAGTTGCGTTTCCAACGATTTGCCATCCTTTGGAAACCATTGTTTGATAACCTCGACCAACTTCAAAAAAGCGGGGTCGGCACAATGTAAAAAGCTGGATTTTTCGGCAATTTGCTGATGGATTGAGGATGACAAAGGCTTCTTTTTTAAGCGGAGCGCGGCTTCCATTGCTTCTTTTGGCCGATTGGGCTTCGAATCACCAGGCTTTTTTAGGTTATTTTGCAATAGCCAATTTTCGAGGGTCTCCAAATCTTCCCAATTGATCGCTTTGGCCATGTGAGGCGAGTGGGTCCACATCCAATTTTCAAGCTTTGGCTCTATTACGATGGCCGAGGCGCGATTCCCCCAGCCATTTTTTGAAAGATTTTGCTCGATTTCAATTTCCAGTTCAATCCGGTTGGCGCACTTTGTATTCGAGCCATCAAAATCTAAAACCACGAGGCCATGGCGATAATTGTTGGAAAATGGCCTCAAAAACAAATGTGCCCCTGCCCGGACACCACCATCATGGCCAGCATGGACATACGGTTGGTCAAAAGAAAAGGGTCTCGTTTCGGGAAAAACGCTCATAAATCGCGGCAAAACGCCTGACAAACAAGCCTGCATGTTTTTGTCGGCACAGAGTATGATCAAGTCTTTCATCCCAAAATCCCGCTAGCAAAAAGTGAGCTAAAATCCGTTTCGCCCTTCCAGTTTTTAAGTTTTGGATGTTCGTCGCCCCGGACAATGTCTGTTGCACCTTTATTGGTCTTGGCGAAACAAAGAATATCGGAGGGCTTGGCAATGCTCAAAAAAACTGGGGAGTGCGTTGCCACCAAAATCTGCGCGTCATAAACTGACCGCAACGACTGAAAAACACTCTCCATAATTTTAGGATGGATTCCGTTTTCCGGTTCTTCGACCAAAAACATTCCCTTAAAATCAGGCAAATATGCAACAAGCGTCAATGCCAAAAATCGCAGTGTACCTTCCGAAGCAGTCCAACTGGGGGTGTTGATACCATTTTTGTAGCGGATTTTTAAATATTTGAACCTTGTGTCGGGAAACTCGTG
>JANOQP010000421.1:0-2266 GCA_031414895.1 Saprospirales bacterium | reverse complement strand
GTCCGGCGAAATGACCACGCCGGAGCCAGAAGAGCCCTGCACCGTCCCGCCGCCAAAAAAGCCGCCGTTCGACTCCAAAAGGGCCTTGATATTGACCACGGCAGGGGTCGAGGCCTCTGCCGCACTCGTGAAATCGGTCGGCGCGGAGCCAGAAAATTGGCTCGTCCGGCCGTTCAAAAGTGCGTCGGTGAAATTGGTGAACCGGACGTTGCCACCCTCGTCAAAACCGACCCGGCTGCCCCGGTTCTCAATTAAATGGTAGCCGCCGACGGCCATCACCGCGCTCAAAAAACCAACGGCCAACAATCGAATATTTTCCTTCATGGGAAAAGATTTTTTTTGGAATGAATTGATATTCAATGATTTAGGGATACAAAAATGGGTAAAATGTTTTTTAGCCCGCCCGGTTTTCCGGCCATTTGTCGCCCGGGGACGGAAAGGCAAATTTCTGTCCAACCCTGCCCTATTTTCGCCAAAAATTTTGTTGCCGACTTTAACGGCCAACTCAAAACAATGTTATCGATGAAATTTTTCAAGTACCAGGGCACCGGCAACGACTTTATCTTGGTCGATCAGCGCGACCGAATTTATTTGAACCGCGCCGACCAACCGCGCATCGAAAAACTCTGCGACCGCCGTTTCGGGATCGGTGCCGATGGCCTCATTTTGCTCCAAAACTGCCCCGGTTTTGATTTTGAAATGGTCTATTTCAATGCCGACGGGCGTGAAAGTTCGATGTGCGGCAACGGCGGGCGGTGCATCGCCGCGTTCGCCTGCAACTTGAAAATGGTTGAAAATACGGCCCGTTTTTTGGCGATTGATGGGCCGCACGAAGCGGTTTTAAAACTGAAATTTGACACCAAAACTTGGGAAGCATCCACCCAAATCATGGTCGAGTTGAAAATGTCGGATGTGCAAGACATTGAAAATCAAGGAGATAGCTTTGTTTTAAATACTGGCTCGCCGCATTTTGTTCTTTTTGAAAAAACGCTCGACGGCCTCGATGTTTTTAACGAGGGGCGGAAAATCCGCAATTCCGAACGGTTCAAAAAGGAAGGGATCAATGTCAATTTTGTTGAAAAAACGGGGCCTTCCAGCCTCCGTGTCTTGACCTACGAACGCGGTGTCGAGGACGAGACCTTAAGTTGCGGGACGGGCGTGACCGCTGCCGCGATTGCTTTTTTAACAAAAGAGAAAAAGGGGGAAAAAGGGGCCTTTGACATCACTGTGGAGACAAAAGGTGGGCATTTATCGGTCAAAATAGAGCCGGATGGAGGAGGAGGTTTTCAAAATATCTGGCTCTGCGGGGAGGCGACCGAGGTTTTTTCTGGTGAAATTTGTGATTTCTGAATGGACCTCGATAAAATTTGATAGATTTCTGTCAAACCCGTTTCGTTCCCCAACAAACCGAGATGTTTTTCCATCGTTTTGACATCGTTCCTGTTGGCCGGGCCAGTCTGCACATCGCGTGGGTTTTGTGTTTGTACTTTCAAAGCCGTTTCTAAAAACAGCATCCGCAATGGCGGAAAATCAACCCCGTTTTTTTCCAAAAAATTTTCGGCGAGCGTCATCAAATGGTTGGTGAAATTATTGGCGAAGGTGGCCGCGAGGTGCATTTTCGCCCGGTCGCTGCCGCTGGTGCGGATAATCTTGGGGCCAATCTTTTTGGCGAATTTTTCAAAAAAAAGCACGGTTTGCGCATCGCTAGCCGTCTCCAAAACCATCGGGACTTTTTTCCAATTGGGTTTTTCCGTAAAAGAAAACGAGTGCATTGGCCAAAGCACGGCGGTTTTTTCACCAAAAAATTGGCCAATCGCTGCCCGGTCGGTCGCGCCGGAAAGGTGCAAAACGGTCGCGCCGGGCTGGTGCTTTGCCAGTTTTTCGGCAATTTCCGAAATCGCGCCATCCGAAACGGCCAAAATAAACAAGTCTGTTCCGGGCTGGATTTGTTCAAAATCGGTGATCGGTTGGGCAGCAAGTTCTTGGGCGAGGGCGGCGGCCATTTTAGGGTCGCGAGCCAAAACTTGGGTGATTTCGCAGCCCGATTCGCGCAACCGGCGGCCCAGTTGCCAAGCGACACGGCCATTTCCGATGAGGGTAATTTTGAGCGGTTTCGGCATTTTTCGCAAGATAATAAATCGTCTGAATTTTGATTTTTTTGATTTTTATGATTTTTTTGACCCGGACAATCATAGGAATCAAAAAAATCGGCTCATGTTCCGAACCCGCTGAAGCGCGGCCCGCCTGACGACTTTTCGTCGTCTGT
>JANOQP010000420.1:0-1954 GCA_031414895.1 Saprospirales bacterium | reverse complement strand
GCCGCCGCCGGGCAGCACCTTCGTTTGGAGCCCCGCCGCGAGCAACGACCCGACCCAAACCATTCCCGCGCCGACGGCCTCCGGCAATTTCCCATTTGCCGTCACCGTGACGAACGCGGCGGGCTGCACACTGGCTTTGAGCCTCATGGTCGAGGTGACGGACAAGATCGACATCCCGGTTTCGGCGGTCAATGCATTCAAACCTTGCAACAACCGCGTCATCAACTTTTTCAACAATTCCGGCCAAGCTGGCACATGGGATTTTGGCGACCAAACCGCGACTTCCACGCTGGCGAGCCCGGTCCATATTTATGGGGCGGCCGGCACCTATACGGTCACGTTCAAGCCGACGGCGGAATGCGCCAACCAGGTAACTTTCAATGTTGTCGTGACCAATGCCGACGTGATCACCGCCGCCGCCACGACCGTTTTTGACCCCTGCTCTACGACGGTCAATTTGAACTTGAAGGACAACACGGCGGGCACCCACACCACTATTTGGAGCCTGAACACCGTGCCGCCGTTCACTTCCGGCACGTCAAACCCGTTGCCGATCACCATCACGGCCAACGGCAATTACACCGCGACCCTCATCGTGACGAACGCAAACCTTTGCATGGACACGTTGACCGTCCCGGTAAATGTCCAAAACCTGATCATCCCGCCGCCTTCGCTCGTGAGCGACGATATTTGCCCGAGCGAGTGCGTTTCCCTCAATCCCGGCGGCAACCCGAACAACTATGTTTTCCAATGGTCCGGCGGCCTCTCGGGCGCGAACCCAAGTGCCTGCCCGCCCGCCACGACGACCTATGACCTGACCGTGACCAATGTCAATTGCACTTGGACAGGCTCGGCAACCGTCACCGTCAACCCGGCGGCGACCATTGCTGCCGATACCAACAGGACCGTTTGCTCGAACGACATCATCAACCTGACGGCAACGGGGAACGGTGCTTTTTGCTGGTCGTTCAGCCCGACTTTTGTGCCCTGCGTTTCGACGAGCGGCACATTTGCCTACGACCCGGCGACGATGACCGCGCCGATTTTTGTGCAAACGACGACGGGCAACAATTGCACAGCCACCGACACCATCATCATCAAAAACGGGACCCTCAACATCACTGGCGACCCGGCGGGCGACCCGATCTACAGTTGCCTCGGCGGCTCCAAAACCTTCGGTGTGAACGCGATCCCCGGCGAACTTTTGACCTTCCTTTGGTCGAACGGGATGACCGTCGATATGCTCACCGAATCGCCCACCGTTTCGACCCCTTATTCGGTCACGGCGACGAACTCGGCGGGCTGCACCGATGTGCTTTCCTTCAATGTTGAGGTCATCGACCTGCAACCGAAACTTTCGGTAACCGCGATGAAAACCGAGGTTTGCCCGAACGAGCAAGTGCCGCTGAACGCCATCATGACCGGGACTTCCGGGCCGTTCACCTATGTTTGGACGGGCGCGGGACTTGATTTCACCGACCGACCCGACCCGATCGCCTCGCCGACCGATTCGACGACCTATTCCGTCACCGTGACGGACGCGCACGGCTGTACGGCAGTCGATGATGTCCGCCTCCGTTTCATCAACGTCACTTGCGCCGAGCCGTTCATCTTCCTGCCGAATGCCTTCACGCCGTTCGACAACAACGAGACGAACAACGTCCTGCTCGTCCGCGGCAACAATATCAAGGACATGGATTTTTACATCTACGACCGCTGGGGCGAAAAAATGTTCGAATCGCACGACCCGAACGTGGGCTGGGACGGCAAGTTCAAGGACAAAGAGCTCACGCCCGACGCGTACGGTTTTTACCTTCGCGTCACCTGCGACGACAACACAACTTTCAAAAAACAGGGCAACGTGACGCTCCTGCGTTGAAAGTTTCGAGTTTCGAGTAAAAAAAAAGCGGCTTCCGAGTTTTCGGAAGCCGCTTTTTTTTGTGCGCCCGGCATG
>JANOQP010000419.1:0-1871 GCA_031414895.1 Saprospirales bacterium | reverse complement strand
CGCCTTTTTTATTGAAATCAGCCATTTTTTCGCTTCTATCTTGAACAGGTTTTACAACGGTTTTTTTATCAAAATCAATCGATTGTTCAATGATTGTCTTATCAATCGAACCGGATTTTTCTTGTTCAAGAACGGGTTTTTTATCAACGGTTTCAACTTTGGTCCCCATTGATTTTTCAATAGGACTTTCAGACAAAACCTGCTCTTTGCCCACAGAAAAATAGGCATAAAAACCCAGCCCGGCCACCAACAGCCCGGCCATCGGCCAGAGCCAAAAGAGCAACCCCCGACGGCGTTTGCGGTCGGCCTCGTCGAGGAGTTTTTCGGCGCCGAGCCAATATTTTTCCTCAAAATCCGGCACGGGCTGTTGGCCCAGTTTCCGGCGGATCATGTCGTCAAACGATTCCATAAGCAGTTACCAGTTCTTTTAGCTTGGTGCGCGCCGCGTTGAGGTGCCATTTTGAGGTGCCGTCGCTGATGTCGAGCATCTTGCCGATTTCTTCATGTGAAAAGCCGTCCATGACAAAGAGGTTGAACACCTTTTGGGCCATGGGCGACAGTTTTTGGATCAATTTTAGGATGGTTTCGGTCGATAGGTTGCTTTCAGCCATGTTCCACGAAGTGTTGTTTTGGCCCGTCGGCATGAGCGCAGGGTCGGTCGATTGGACCATTTCGCGCTCTTTTTTGCTGGCGCGAAACTCGTCGATCACCGTGTTGATCATGATCCGGCGCACCCAGGCCTCAAACGGGACCTCCTCGCTGCGCCATTTTTCGAGCGAGGTGCAGATCTTCAAAAACCCTTGGTTGACCGTTGCCGACGCCTCGTCGCGGTCGCGTTTGTACCGGGTGCAAATGCCCATCAGCACCGGGAAACAGGCGCGGTACAGGTCGTACTGCGCCCGTCGGTCGTTGCGTCGGCAGGCATTTAAGAGTTCGGTGGAAACGGTCATTTTAAGTGCAAGTTCAATTTCATCGGGTGGGTCAAAAGTGGACACGAAGGTTGGGCAAAAAAGGTTGGGCGGGCGAAAAAAAACGCCCATCATTTTCAGAACTTGATCTATAATTGCCCAGCCAATCGACCCGAAAACCATCGGCTCAAAAAAAATGACGATCTCCTTTTTGCCCAAGTTTTTGCTGGAAAAAATCTCGAAGGACCCCTTGCGTCAGATTCATTGGAACGTCCTTTTGAGCAATTCGGCCGTGGTTTTGGTCTTTTTGTTTTTCGGCAACCGGGTTTTGGACGTTTTGGGGCGGTTGCCACATTTCTGTTTGTTCAAAAAACTGTTCTCGGTCGATTGCCCGTTTTGCGGCGTGACGCGCGGTTTTGCCGCCATTTTCGACGGGCAGTTCCAGACGGCCCTTCAGTTCAACCCGATCAGTTTTTTGGTGCTTATTTTAATGGCGCATCAAATGTTGGCTCGGGCCTATTTTCTCTCAAAATCTATTGCTGTCTGAACTATGATTTTTTTGATTTCTTTGATTGATGTGATGCAAAATCATCAAAATCAAAGCAATCAAAAAAATCACAGTTCAGACAAAATTTCATCATTTTTCAATAAAACAATCAAAATCATGGCTCTACTTTCCTGCCCAAAATGCGGCAACCCGACAAAACGCGGCGCCTTCAACGCCTGGCAGATCATCGTCGCGATCTGCTTTTTCCCGATTGGCCTACTGGCACTTTTGGCCGACCGCAAACCGACCGGCTGCATCAGCTGCGGGCATATGTGGCAAGTCTGAACGCTATTTTTTCCGCACTTTTGCCCTCCCGATAACAATCGGGATTTCGCTGCGCTCAATTTGATTTTGGCTCAATTATGGTTCCAAGTTGCTCGAATTTCAGGTTCAACGAGCGGTGTCACCCTGTAAGG
>JANOQP010000418.1:0-1802 GCA_031414895.1 Saprospirales bacterium | reverse complement strand
TTGTTTTGAAATTCGACAAAATCACCGCCCACAATTTTTTTGGCCATGAAAAAAACCGTCCTCGCACTTTTTTTGATTTTCTTTTTTGTCGAAATTTTGACTGCGCAAAAAGTGATCGCCTATAAAAACGTGGCCAATTATGTCCACAACAACCGGACTGATTGGACGGTCGGTTTTCGGCTGCGCAACAAAAACTACCTGACCATTGGCCTCGAAAACTGGCACTTCAAGCGGACGCTTTTCCCCATGTCAAACTCCTTTGCCGACGACACCAAGATTGTCAGTTTTGGCCGCCGGCTGAATTTGGGCATCCTCCATATTTACAACAAAAGGCAACGGAAATGGCATTTATACGACCACTTTTTCCTGCAAGCTGGCTACCAATTTCATGAAACCACCCAAATTTTCAATTTTGGGAGCTTCCCCAGCTCGACCACTTCCACCTTTTTTGCGTCCAATAAAATGACCTGCGGCGGCATCGGCATCGAGAACGGTTTCGTCTATAACCACAAAAAATGGTTCCTCGGCCCGGCGATCACAACCGGGTATGTCCTATATTTTGAGGACGGCGAATTTGTGCCGGCTTTCGATTTGGTCCAATTGAACAAGGGGATGTACATCTGGCTGCCGATGGTGCGGTTTGTGGTCGGTTACAAGTTTTGAAGGGCCAGGATCTTTACCTTTGCCCAAAATATATTTTTGTGATAACTACGAACAATCTCCGCGCGATTTTCCTTTTCGCCGCCATTTGCCTTTTTTCAAACCGGCCGATTTTTGCCCAAACAATTTCCATTTTCGATGCCCGCCAGCAGGTCGGCAACACGGTGACGGTTCGCGGGATCGTGACGAACGGCAACGAATTTGGGAAGATCCGCTACATTCAGGACGGCACGGCGGGCGTCGGCGGGTTTCCCGGCACCGGTTCGATGGCCGGGTTTGACACGACCGTGGAATTGGGCGACAGCATCGAGGTCACGGGCAAAATGGTGGACTTCCAAAATTTGCTCGAGATCAGCCCGATCACTTCATGGTCGGTCATTTCAAAAAACAACCCGCAGCCTACGGTCAAAAAACTGGCTTTTTCCGAACTCAACGAGGCCTCGGAATCGCAATTGGTCGAGGTCGATTGCGCTGCATTTGTCGGCGCAGGCGGCATTTTTGTGGGCCAAAACACCTATAACATCAGTTCCCCGGATGGCGCGACCGCCGAAGTTTATATCCGTGGGACCAGCCCGATCATCAATTCGGGCATCCCAACAGGGACGCAAAAAATCATTGGGGTGCTTTCACAATTCGGGGCGGACTATCAAATTTTGCCGCGCAGCGTGGCCGATTTTTCGCCCTCGGCCTGTTTTTTCATCACACAAATGCCGCAATTGGTTGATTTTACAAAATCAAGTTTGACGATAAACTGGAAAACAAGCATCGCCTCGACCTCGAAACTGCTGTTCGGGACAACGCCCGCGCTCGGTCAAGAGGCCAATTCGACCGCCGGGAATTCGCAAAACCACGAAGTTGAGCTGACCAATCTGATCCCCGGAACGATCTATTGGGTGAAGGCCGTCGCGGCCCAAAACACCGCGACCGCCGAAAGCGACGAGGTCAATTTTGCGACCGAAAGCAACTCGACCGGGCAGATAAAAGTGTTTTTCACAAAAAACATCGACCTGTCCGTCGGCGGTGCGAACCCTCCCCTGCCCAATGGCACGTCCCCCGGCGAGGTCATCCAGGAGCTTTACAACCGCCTCGATTCGGCGACGCTGACCATCGATGTTTCGGTCTATAATATCGACCAAACCGAC
>JANOQP010000417.1:0-2629 GCA_031414895.1 Saprospirales bacterium | reverse complement strand
GCTAAAGCCAGATTGAATTTCACCCATAAATCCACAGGCTGAAGCCTGTGGCTATTGAAAAACAACGCGCTAAATTCCTTAAGTCAATGACATTGCCCGATGGGGCTAAAAATGCCGTGAAAGATGAATTTCTACCAACATTTCGCCCCGCAGGGGCTGGTTGAAATTACAACTTTAAGTCGTTGAAAGCCTGTACAACTTCACGTCGTAGATCACAAAGCCTAGCGCCAGCGGTCAAACGGACAAAAAACCTTATTTCGATGGCCAAAATTTGTCAAAGCAGCTTTTTTAATTTTACCCAAAAAAAATGACCGAGATCAACCAGGTTTTGGACGCCCTGCGGCAGGAAAAAGAGGAGGACCTCCGCCAGTTCAAGACGGTCGTAGAAAAAATGCCGCTCGCCGAGCGCATCAAAAACGGCTACACTTGGCACCCGCTCGCCGTCGTCCGCACGGGCTTTGCGATCGGCGACAAAGCCTTCGTGATTGTCGAGCGGACGCACGGGCTCAACCAGCCGCACCAGCTCCGCGAGGGCGCGACGGTCAGCCTTTTTACGCTCACCGAGCATGCGCAAAAACCGGAGCGGCAGGGGGTGGTCAATTTCGTGGAGCGCAACCGGATGAAGATTATTTTGAACGCCCGCGACGTGCCGGATTGGCTCAATTTGGGCAATTTGGGGGTCAATTTGCTGTTCGACGACCGCTCGTACAACGAAATGGAAAAGGCCATGCGCCGCGTCATTGAGGCCCAAAAAGACCGACTTTCGGAAATCCGGGACATTTTTTACCATAAAAAAACGCAGAACCCGGAGGAATTTTCGACCCCAATTTTGATAGACGGATTGAACGAATCGCAAAACGCGGCGGTCAATCATATTCTCGCCGCCCGCGATATTGCCGTCGTCCACGGCCCGCCCGGAACGGGGAAAACGACCACTTTGGTGCAGGCTATCCGGCTCGTCTGCAAGCGGGAAAACACCGTTTTGGTCACCGCGCCGAGCAATTCCGCCGTTGATCTTTTGACCGAAAAACTGGCCGCCGAGGGGCTTTCCGTCGTCCGCATCGGCAATATCAGCCGGGTGGACGAGGGGATCTTGCGGCACACGCTGGACGCAATTTTGGCCGAGCACCCCGAATCGAAGCACATCAAAAAGGTAAAAATCGAGGCCGCCAACCTGCGCCGCGAGACCGAAAAGTTCAAGCGCAATTTTCACCACGCCGACCGCATCGAGCGCGAGCACCTCAAAAAAGAGGCCCGCGAACTCGAAAACTGGGCCCGCCAGCTCGAAAACAAGCTCATCGAACAGGTTTTGGACGGGGCGCACGCCATTTGCTCGACGCTCGTCGGGGCGGCGCACCCCGTTTTGGAGGGGCGAAAATTCCGCACCTGTTTCATCGATGAGGCATCACAGGCACTCGAACCGGCCTCTTGGATCCCGATCACGAAGAGCAGCCGGGTGATCTTTGCGGGCGACCCATTTCAGTTGCCGCCGACGGTCAAAAGCCGCGAGGCGCAAATCGGCGGGCTGTCAAAAACGCTGATCGAAAAGGCCCTCGAACGGTTCCCGGAGACCGCCCTTTTGACCGTCCAATACCGGATGCACCGGGCAATCATGGGTTTCTCGAACAACTATTTTTACGGTGGAAAACTGACCGCGCACCCCTCTGTCGCCGACCGCGGGCTGGAAGGTTGGTCGCCGCTCACTTTTATCGATACGGCGGGCTGCGGTTTTGATGAAAAGACCGGCCCCAGCAGCGGCAACCGGGCGGGCAGCAAGTTCAACCCGGAGGAGTTTTTGCTGATCCGGGAGCATTATTTGAAGTTGATGGCCTATTTTTCGGAAGTCCCGGCGGTGACTTTTGAGGCCAGCGGGCCGCATTTTTCGCTTGAAACCGCCGAGCCCGAACTGCCCACCGTCGCCATTATTTCACCCTATCGGGAACAGGTCGTGCATATCGAACAGGCGGTTCAGGAAGACGCTTTTTTGAAAGATAAACCGTTGAAAATCAGTACGATAGACGGTTTTCAGGGGCAAGAAAGGGATGTCGTCTATATCAGTTTGGTGCGCTCGAACACGAAAAACGAGATTGGTTTTTTGACCGATTACCGCCGGATGAACGTCGCCATGACCCGCGCCAAAAAGATGCTCATTGTCGTCGGCGATTCCGCAACAATTGGGTCGAACAAGTTCTATAAATCGTTTTTGGACTATTGCGAAAAAGAAGGGGTTTATCAGACTGCTTGGGAATATGTGCGGTGAAGAGCTGGGAAATTCAACCCAAATTCAAACCCTTTCTATGGGTTGTTAAGTTGCCCATTTTTTTATTTCAAAACCCATTTTTGAAAATCCCCGACAAAAAAACCATTCCCGCCGCCCATCCGGGCAACCATGTGTTTTGTTTGCACGAAAAAGCGGCATCCCACTTTTTTAAGAACCAAAAAATAGCGGCCTTTGGGTAGTTGTAACTATACAGCCGGTAGCCCCAGAGGGTAGGCCGCTCAAAATTGGACAAAAAAATTCCTCCTAAATTTGGAGTTGCAAGACAACCAAACAAGGAGGAAAAATGAAGTCCAAAAAAGAACTTTCGATAAAGTTAGACAAAGCGATTGAGAGAAATGTGAATTTTTC
>JANOQP010000416.1:0-7390 GCA_031414895.1 Saprospirales bacterium | reverse complement strand
TTTCGTCGCGCTCCAAAAGGTTGGTATTTTGGGGTTTCAATCCTTCTTCTATTGGAATCAGCTCTCGGGGTAACGCTTTTACGCCCTTTTTCTTGGTAGAACGTACGTTTCAATCCTTCTTCTATTGGAATCAGCTCTCGGGGCAATAAACCTCATTCATCACTTCGATGAATGTTTTTTGTTTCAATCCTTCTTCTATTGGAATCAGCTCTCGGGGCTGACCGAGTTGATGTAAGCTGGATGATGAATATTGGGTTTCAATCCTTCTTCTATTGGAATCAGCTCTCGGGGCAAACGCCGACACAGACTTGGTTTTATCCGAGGTCAGTTTCAATCCTTCTTCTATTGGAATCAGCTCTCGGGGGAATTTTTTTCATTATAAAGGTTGTTTATTTACGAAGTTTCAATCCTTCTTCTATTGGAATCAGCTCTCGGGGACCACCAGCATTGAGCTGGCAAAAGCCAAAATGCGGTTTCAATCCTTCTTCTATTGGAATCAGCTCTCGGGGTAATCCGTCGTGCCGTGATTCGGGGTTGAAAGGCCAGTTTCAATCCTTCTTCTATTGGAATCAGCTCTCGGGGAAATGAATGTCCGATGTTCCCAAGGTCGCCCTTCGGAGTTTCAATCCTTCTTCTATTGGAATCAGCTCTCGGGGCCAGTTCGCAACCCTCGAATGACATTCGAGGCACGAGTTTCAATCCTTCTTCTATTGGAATCAGCTCTCGGGGTCATTCCCGCCGTTGGCGTGTACGTTGCCGAGTTGATGTTTCAATCCTTCTTCTATTGGAATCAGCTCTCGGGGCCGCTTTTTATCACAACCCATTGAATATCAATGCGTTGCACCTGTTTTACAGAACCTTCTTTTTTGTTTTTCAATAGGTCAAAGAGCATTTTTTTCATCATTTTTGAACACTTTGCGCATGCGCAAACGGTTGATAATCAATTGGTTATGGGCCAATTTTGGAGGCGGCGGAATAAATTCGAGCCCGGACTATTGGCTGCAAACGTTCCGGTAGGTGCAATGTACGCACCGGCTTCGGACCTGGGTGGCTTTTGGGTATTCATTTTTTTCAACGACCATCCGGATGCGCTCGGCCACGTCCCGAACGGATTGTATGTCGGCTTCCGCGATCGGTATTTCCTCCACATGGTGCTTGCTGCGGGTATAGATCAGGTAGCCACGATTGACTTTTACCCCAAACTGTTTTTCGATCAGCCACGCATAACAGATGAGCTGTGTACGGTAGGTGTCGTAGACTTTCTCTTCCCACCGGGCAAATTTGTAGTCGAGTGGGGCCGCCGTCCCGTCCTTCAAAAACAACACCTCGTCCACCTCGCCGCGCAGCAGTTCGTTGGTCAGGTACACGTTCACTTTTTTGGATTCAACGCCCAGCCTCCGGCGCAGGTATTCCTCGTTTTGCCCCGATTTATGGTCGTGCATTTCACGGCCGCGCATCACTTTATAGTTCTTTTCCTCGAACTGTGGCAGCCGCATCGCCCGTTCCCACCAAGTGAAGCGCGGGCAGTACAAGTGCTGGATAATATCGGACGGTGTGATTGAAAATGCTCCTTTTTGTATCATTTTCTTTGTTTTTTAATAAAAAAAATGGTCTTTTTTTGAAAATTCCGCCAGCTGGTTTTTAAAAAAACAGGGCCCGCACCTCGTCCGTCACCAGTTTTTTATCAAAGGCCTGCCCAAGCAGGACGGTGCCCCGGAGCTCGTTTTTCGACATCGGAAAAATATAGGCCTTGTCCGTCGCCGCGTTGATCTCCGCCTCGATTTCCAGTTCGAGCGTGTCCTTTTCCGTCGCGTCAACCGTGCCAAGGAACACGCTGTACTGCACCCGGTACAGTCCCGCCCGTTTGCAGATCTTGGCCACACGGTCTCGCGCGCGGTCGTTTTCGATATCGTACATGACCCAAAGTATCATCGCTTGGTTGTGTGTTGTAAGATCGTCGGGCAAGGGTGCGGCGTGGTCATTCCGGCCCGCGGCCTCGGGGCCGGAACCGTGGTTTTGCAATCAAATGACCTCAACTTCCAGCCCCTCGACATCTTCGTTGTCGCCCATCCGTTCGCCCTTCAACAGCTCTTGGGCCAACCGGTGCGCATCGAGCAAAAGGATTGTCGCCCGTGTGCGGTTGCGCCCCCGGTGGCGGATATTTTCGCCCTCAAGGAACTGGTTGAGCGCCTCCACGAGCAGCACTTTCCCTTCTTTTGAGAGCGAGATGCCGCCCGTCATGGCCTCGGAATGTGTTTGGTTGACTTTTTTTCCCGAAAAAAGCGTGAAAACAACCTTGTCCACCCAGCCCCGGTACGGCTCGATAAAATCATAGACGAGGCTCCGGTGGTTGTAGTCGTCGCGGTGCAAAAAGCCGATGTACGGGTCAAGTCCCGCCAGCATCAGGGCCTTTTCCGTTTTTGAATAAAGGATGCCGTAGCCATAATTGAGCATCGCGTTGAACGGGTCGTGCGCCGGCCGCGAGCTGCGGCCCTCGAACTGGTGCGGCCTCGGGAGCACATAGCTCATCGTCTCGAAATACATCCGCCCGGCCGTCCCTTCCCAACCGCGCAGCGATTCGCCAAGTTTTTCGGTCAAAACGGGCGCATCGGCCCCGGCGATCTGCAAGCGCATGGCCGAGATCCGTTCTATTTTATCGTTCAAAAAATCGAGGTGCTGCGGGCGGTGCTTTTTGAGGTCGCGGACAAAATCGAGCTGGTGCTCGAGTTTTTGGCAGAGCCAATCCTTCACCCGTGCCAGCCCCTCGGCGGCCAAACTGGCTTCGAGCTGCCGCTTCCGGATGCGCGTCGTGCTGCCCGGTCGCGAATGCCAGACCCGCCCGATCGGCGCGCCGTCGCCTTCCAAAAAGACGATGTCCACATGGTTTTTCAGCGCGAGCGAGACCGCGTCCGAGGAGATGGCGATGCCCCGGCTCACCCAGACGCTCTTGACCTTGTGGACGGCCACGCCCGTGCTCGACCAGGTGCCGTCCGCCAGTTTTTTTCGGATGTCGAACATGGCATCCTTGACGTGGAGATAAGTGCCGTAGGTGTGGAGGTGGAGCTGCATTTTTTCACAAGTTTTTGTATTTTAACGGATTTGTTATGGTATAAAAGGGATTTTCCCAAAAATTCTAATTCCCCCGAATTCGGGGGAATTAAAAAAAATGTTCCGCCAGTTCAGACCTTTGGCTCATCAAAACCAGCATTTATTATGGCAAAAACAATGAAGGTCGAGGGTGTCGAAATTCGCTTTGCCCCCGAAAAGGATGGGGACTTCCTGTCGCTCACCGACCTGACGCAAAATTTTGAGGGCGGCAGCGGCCTGATCGAGAAATGGCTCCGCAACCGCAACACGGTCGAGTTTTTGGGCATGTGGGAGAAAATCTACAACCCCGCCTTCGACGATGCCGCCTTTCAGGCCGTTTTCAACGAGGCTGGCCTCAACCGTTCCATGCTTTCCGTCAAAGGCTGGACCGAAAAGACGGCGGCCATCGGGATCCAGGCCCGCGCCGGCCGTTATGGCGGTACTTTTGCCCACAAGGACATCGCGCTCGAGTTTTGCACCTGGCTCAGCCCGATGTTCAAGCTCTATGTCGTTCGCGAGTTCGACCGCCTCAAACAGGCCGAAAACGACCACCTTGCCCTTGATTGGTCGGTCAAACGGATGCTTGCACGCGTCAATTGGCGGCTGCATGCCGACACGGTCCGCTCGCACCTTGTGCCGCCCCGCCTCGCCGGGAGCAGGGGAGAGGGTCTCGTCCACGCTTCTGAGGCCGACCTGCTCAATCTCGCCCTTTTCGGCATGACCGCCCGCGAATGGGCCATCGCCAACGCCGGGCAAAAAGGCAACCTCCGCGACCATGCCACGGCCGAGCAGCTCCTTGTCCTTGCAAACCTCGAAACGCTCAACGCCCAGTTCATCAAAGAGGGCCTCGCCCAAGACGAACGGCTCCAACGTCTCAACGAAACCGCCATCCAGCAGCTCAACCTCCTCGCCAGCTTTGGCAGTGCTGATGCCCTCGCGCTGCGCAAGCCCTGACTTTCAGCCCAGTTTCCGGACGGCGCCGTAGCCCCGCGAGACCGATTTGCCGAGGCCGACCCAATCGGGCAGGACGGCATTGGTCGTGAACGTGCCGCCGAATGCCCGCATCGGCTGGTTCTTGAAGCCCGTGACCGTTTCGAAGGTGGGCCGGAAGCTGGCCATGACCCTTTTTTCGGTGAAAAAATCCATGCCCTTGAAAAACGAAAGGATGTTCCCGACCAAGATGCGGTTCAAGAATGCGGGCCGCTCGACGTCGCCCATTGCCTCATAGACCGGGAAATTCTCCTGGTTCAGGGCCATCCAGAGCGTCTCGAAACCGTACTCGACCAGATCTTCGCCAACGCCGACCGGGCAGTTCCTGAAGGAAATATCGCGCTCCCGCACCTCGTATTCGCGCCCCTCGACGAGGATGGTCTTCATGTCAAAAAAAAGCTCGGCCAGCAGTTTCGACCCCTCGTTCAGGCCGACCAGCACCGGCACCCCATCGATCACCTTGTACTGCACGAGCGGGCAGCCGTAGCGCGTTTTCCCATCCTCCAGATGGTTGTGGAGCAGGGGGGAGTGGTCGCGGAACACATTGCCAAAATAGCCCCGGAGCTGCGCGGCGGCCCGTTCGGGGAGGTGGATCTCGGGGAAGGTGATGGTGGTTAGGGGGAGGGTTTGGGTGGTTAGCATGGTTATTTTAAATACAGATTGAATGAGTTTTTTCTTCAGAAACTGATGTTTTGGTTCGAATAAAGCCAGTTTCATCGTCGTAATCTGATTTTAGGGCGAGTTTGATGTCCGCTTTCCGGGATTTTTCTTTTTCGCCAAATAGGCTGTCGAGCTCGCCCGTGAACCACTTCGGCACGGCGATGATGCGCTGGTGAAAGTCGCGTTTATAGGCTTTGTCAAAATCCTCTTTTTGCATATCCCCACTTTGCCATTTATCAAAAGCGACTCTGACTTCGTCCGCCTTTTCATCGCAAAGCACAAAAACCGAAACCGCATTTTGATCGCCCTCGATGACCTTGAATTCCTTGTCCACGTCTTCGTACCGAAGTTCGCGCATGGCCTCAAAAATCTTGATGGATTTGCCGTAGCCCCGGTTGCTCGTTTCTCCGAAATAATTGTCGACGAGCTTCAAAAATTCCGCCTCAAAAATCTCGGTTTTCCCTTTCAAAGCTGTAGTGGCCTGTTCCTCGGTCAATTTGCCATAAACCCGCTGGCAGTCTTTGAAATCCATGACGAAAAGGGGTTTGTGCGGCTCGATTGGCTTGCGCGGATCGGCATTCCGGTTGATGCGCCCGGCCACCTGCACGAGGCTGTCAATCGGCCCCAAATCCCGAAATCCCATTTCAAAATCGAGGTCAACGCCCGCCTCCACGACCTGCGTGGCAATCAAAATTGGCGCTTTCCCAGCCGCCAAATCCGCTTTTATTTGCTCGATTCGACCCAGTCGATGGGCTGGCACAATGTTCGTCGAAAGGCAGTAAATCGGGTTTTTCAACTCTTTCCCTTTTAAAAAGCTTTTCACTTCTTTGAAAAGGTCGATGCTCCGCTGTACTTTATTGACCACGATGAGGCACGATTTTTCAGCGGACCATTTTTCGGAAAACACCTTTTCGATGAACTCCTTTTCGACGGTCTCTTTATCAAAAACCACATCAAGCAACGGGACAATTTTGGTGCGCCGATAGCCTATAAAAATTGCCTCGTGGTCTTCCAGAAGCTCCTTCGGCTCAAAAGTTTTCGGGTCGATGTTTTCCAGAGGCGTCAAAATCCGCTCGAAAGCCAACCGCATGATTGCTGGTTTTGTGGCTGTCATCAAGATGACGCGGGCATTCAAAAAGCGCGTCAAAAAATGAAGCGCGGCACCGACGACGGGCAGCAAATCGAGCCGCAGGGTCTGTACTTCGTCCAAAATCAGGATGCTGTCGGCGAAGTGGTTGAATTTTTTGAGCAGCTTGTTCCGGTTGCCAATGAGTGTGTGCAAAAGCTGCACGAACGACGTGATGACGATGTCCGATTGCCAAGTGTCGAGGGCCATCACCTTTTGATGATAGTCGTTTTCCTCGCCGTCGGAATCATCTTCGGGCTTGCTCGATTCCTCGCCGCCTAGCACATCGGCATATTGATAATGGGCAAAAATCTTGGCCGCGTCGCCAAAAACCTTTTCGTATTCGCCCAAACTTTGTTCGATAATATTGATGAACGGCAGCGCGTAAATGATTTGTCCGCGCTCCAGCGACGGCACTTTTTTCTGCAAACGCAGCGCAAAATCAAGCGCGGCAAGCGTCTTGCCCACACCTGTCGGAGCGGTCAGGGTAAAAATCCGCGTCGCGTCCAAATCCATTTTTTCGAGCATCCCGACGACACTGGCCCGCACCTGGTTTCGCAGTTCGTGCGGCGTGAAAATGGCCACGCGCCGCTCGACCGCTTTTTCATCGAGCGTTTTTCGGACATGGACGGGCGTTTCGGAAGCATCCAATTTGTCGGCTTCGATGAGCAGTGAGAAGAGGTAGTTGATTTGAAAATAATGCTGAATGCCACAATTAGCTTTGTAAAAACCACGAAAAGCGTTTGAAAAAGGCCGCTTTTCAGGGAAACGAAGCCAGCTTTCCAGCCCCGCGTCGCCCATCTCGACCCCGATTTGAGGTAGGTCGGCGCGGATATTTTTGAGCTGTTTTTCAAAAACATCAGCCTCGTCGCCTTCCGGGTCGGCCTTCGTCCGGATGTCCTCAAAGTCCGACAAGTCGGCGTGGTGGTGCAAAATGATGAAAAAGGCCAGCAGTGCGTCCACCTGTCGCGCCGGGTCTTTCGACAGTTTTTCAAAAAGGGCAAACGCGCCGAAACGGGCGTGCTGTTTGAGCTTCGACCTTACCCCTTTCAAAAGGTAGTCCTGAAAGTAGGTCGTGTACTTTCCGAGGTCGTGAAACAGGCCGATTTCAGTCAAAAAAGCGGTCAAATCTTGCTCGAACGCCCGTTTTGAAAGCTGGTCAACCGCTTTTTGGGTAACCTGCGCGGTGTGGACTTTGAGCAATTTTCGCGGCACGGGCCGGTTTTTAAAATTGCCGCCGTGCGAGAAAAAGTCTTTCATTCGATGAATGTGATATGTTGGATTTCGTCCGTTTTTGGGTCGCGAACTTCAAAAAACTCGCCGTCGAACTTTGCCGAAAACGCTTTGCCCTGCGTGCTGAAAAGCAGCCGGACGAGCTTCGACAGCTCGCGGTCGCCGTCGGCCACGAAATCGGCGGGCATCAGTTCCTCTTCGAGGTAATTATAGCCGTCGTCGGGGTCGTCCTTTTGAAATTTCAGTTTTACGTCTTTTTCGGATGGCAAAGCCGAATGGATTTTTACAAAATCA
>JANOQP010000415.1:0-1862 GCA_031414895.1 Saprospirales bacterium | reverse complement strand
TGATATTGGTAGAAAAAATTGCCAAACCTCTGTTTTTAGCCCCAGCGGGGCAAAATGTAGGTTGGTGAAAAAACAACATTCCGCCCCTTTGGGGCTAAACCCGAATTCCGTTGGTGAATTTCTACCAACATTTTGCCCCTCTGGGGCTATTCGGCTCGAAAAATACAGCAAAAAGGATTGAAAACGCTCTTTGACATTCTGAAAAATACCAACTGCGAAAAGCTGCACCCATCGTTGGAAAAGCTAAAAATCGCGGGCATCACTTCGGATTCGCGGCAGGTGAAACCGGGTTTTCTGTTTGTTGCCGTCAAAGGCACGGCGGTGGACGGCCATGATTTTTTGCAACAGGCGATCGACGCTGGAGCGAATGCGATTTTGTATGAAGACGTTGAAAAAATCGTCCCGGTTTTCCGAAAAGCGGGCTGCCTGAAATGCGAGAACACCGCCGGGGCACTTGCCATCGCAGCCGCCAATTTTTACGAAAACCCTTCCGAAAAACTCACCCTCATCGGCATCACCGGGACGAACGGAAAAACGACCGTTTCGACACTTTTATGGCAGCTATTCACCAAAATCGGCCATAAATGCGGCTTGATTGGAACGGTCGAAAATCGGATTGGCACGGCAATCATGCCCGCGACGCACACCACGCCCGACCCGGTTTCGCTCCAAAAACTGTTGAACGAAATGGTCGAAGCGGGTTGCAGCCATGTTTTTATGGAGGTTTCGAGCCACGCAATCGAACAAAGGCGGACGGCTGGCTGCTATTTCGCGGGCGCACTTTTCACCAACCTCACGCTCGACCACCTCGATTATCACAAAACGATGGAGGCCTACCGCGACGCGAAAAAGCGGCTTTTTGACGAACTGGCGAAGACCGCTTTTGCTTTGATAAACGCCGACGACCGCAACGGAAAAATCATGCTGCAAAACTCGAAAGCCGATAAAAAGACTTTCGGTGTGCAGAAAATGGCCGATTTTAAAGCAAAAATCCTAGAAAATAGCTTCTCCGGTCTGCACCTCCAACTTGACGGCGTTGCCATTCATTGTCGGTTGATCGGCGACTTCAATGCCTCGAATTTGGCGGCAGCTTACGGAATTGCCCGGCTTTTGGGCATCGAAAAAATGGAGGCTTTGACGGCTGTGAGCGACCTCGCGGGCGCGGAAGGCCGGTTTGAATGTCTCGTCAATCAAAAAACGGGGACGGTCGGCATTGTGGATTATGCACACACGCCGGACGCGCTCGAAAAAGTGCTGGAAACCATCGTTTCAATCAGAAAACAACTAAAAAACAGCCCGAAAATAATCACCGTTGTCGGTTGCGGCGGCGACAGGGACAAAACGAAACGGCCAATCATGGGCGGCCTTGCGGCAAAATTCAGTGATAAATTGATCCTAACCTCCGATAACCCGCGCACAGAAGACCCAAATGAAATCCTTAAAGATATGGAACGCGGCATTTCGCCGGAAATGGAAAACAAGGTTTTAATAATTTCAGATAGAAAACAGGCGATAAAAACAGCTTGCCAATTGGCGCAGCCAAAAGACATTGTACTGATTGCAGGGAAGGGACATGAAAAGTATCAAGACATCAGAGGTGTCAAACACGATTTTGATGATATGGAATTACTAAAAATAGCATTTCAATAGAAAAATATGAAGTTCAACACGGTATCGCCAATCCTCCCAAGCCTGAATTTTTCAGAAACCAAACAGTTTTATACAGAAAAACTGGGCTTTAAGCTCATCGCCGAATTTCCGAATGAATACCTGATATTGGACAGGGATTCTGTGAGCCTGCACTTCTGGATCTGCGATGATAAAAAGATATGCGAGGCCAGCGGTTGTTATATTTATGTCAG